>JAFZYX010000030.1 GCA_017616055.1 Ruminococcus sp. | reverse complement strand
GTCTTTGTCATAGTTAGTATCCTCCATAAATAAGATTTTACAATTGAATTATATACCCATTATTCCAATTTGTCAAGTAATTCATGAAAAAAAGACAAATTGACGTATATACAGCCATTTGCAAGGGGTTTTTTATTCAAATCAGACATAGTTTTTGCCTATTTTACGTTCCGATAATTTTTTCACGCGCAATTTTGTATTACGTATAGTATAATTTAGCCAATATATTCCGAAATATAAAGGAATATAGGCAACTTTAAAATCTCAAAAGTTGTTGACCAATTTTTCAAAATTGGTTTACCAATTTTGAAAAATCATTAATTAACTGCCGGTTTTTAGCTTATTACCTAGAAATGGTAGTTAATTACTATTTATAGACATACAATGCGTGATTACATATGCCTTGACAATTCTGCCAATTTAACGTTAAAAAATTTGTGCATAACATAGAATTACATTATTAATAACTATAGACGTTTAGAATAACGATCATCCGTCCCTTTTATCAATTGTATTGGTAAATGAAAAGAGCGGATGTCTTCCGCCCTTTTCACAGTTATCTATTTACTTCAATAGTCCTGAACAAATTACAAATTAATCAAAGATTAGTCAGCAATCAGTTTTCCATTAGCGTCAAGGTCTATATCAATAATGTCCCCTGCACCGAGATTTCCGCCTATGATACGTTTAGCGGCAAGAGTCTCAATATTACGCTGAATAAATCTTCTCAGTGGTCTTGCACCAAAATTCGGATCATAACCGCAATCTACGATGTAATTCTTAGCAGCTTCGCTGACATTTATACGGATATGCTTGTCATTAAGACGCTTTTGCAGATCAGCAAGCATGAGATCAACTATCTTAATTATCTCAGTTTTTGCAAGCGGCTTATAGAAGATTATTTCGTCTAGACGATTCAGAAATTCAGGTCTGAACTGAGTTTTCAGCAATCCCTCAACCTGACTGCGTGCTTCGTCGGTTATCTCACCGTTTGCATCTATACCTTCAAGTATATACGGTGAACCGAGATTCGAAGTGAGTATTATGATAGTATTTTTAAAGTCAACTGTCCTGCCTTGAGAATCTGTGATACGACCATCATCAAGCACCTGAAGCAGAATATTGAATACATCAGGGTGTGCCTTTTCTATCTCATCAAAGAGCACTACAGAGTATGGCTTTCTGCGTACTGCCTCTGTAAGCTGACCGCCCTCATCATATCCGACATATCCAGGAGGCGCTCCAATCAGACGACTTACGCTGAATTTCTCCATATATTCACTCATATCGATACGAATTATATTTCGCTCATCGTCAAATAGTATCTCCGAAAGAGCTTTTGCAAGCTCAGTTTTACCAACTCCAGTAGGGCCAAGGAACAAGAATGATCCGATAGGTCTGTCTGGAGCCTGGATACCTGCACGTGAACGCAGTATAGCCTCGCTCACCTTTGTAACTGCTTCATCCTGACCGATAACTCTCTTGTGAAGAAGTTTCTCAAGTCCAAGTATCTTTTCTTTTTCGCCTTCCATAAGCTTTGAAACAGGTATTCCAGTCCAACGGCAAACTATCTTTGCAATTTCATCCTCTGTCACCTTATCACGAAGCAATCTTCCGTTTTCAACGTCATGCTCTGCCTGCTTTTCAAGCTCCTCAAGTTCCTTCTGTAATTGTGGAAGCTTTCCGTATTTGAGTTCTGCCGCCTTGTTAAGATCATACTCACGCTCAGCCTTATCAATTTCGCCACCTGTACGTTCTATTTCCTCACGAAGCTTCTGAACAGCAGATATATCGTTCTTTTCGTTTTCCCATTTAGCTTTCATACTGTTGAACTTCTCACGAAGCTCCGCAAGCTCCTTTTGGATTTCCTCCAAGTGTTCCTGAGAAATATTGTCGCTTTCTTTTTTCAGAGCAGCTTCTTCAATTTCCAACTGAACAATCTTACGGGAGATAACATCAAGCTCTGTAGGCATGGAATCCATTTCTGTACGAATAGTCGCACAAGCTTCATCAATAAGGTCGATAGCCTTATCCGGAAGGAAACGATCAGTGATATAGCGGTTAGATAATACCGCAGCCGAGATAAGTGCGTTATCGCTTATTTTAACACCATGGAATACTTCATAGCGCTCCTTAAGGCCACGCAGTATTGAAATAGTATCCTCAACGCTTGGCTCGTCAACCATAACTGGCTGGAAACGCCTTTCAAGTGCAGGATCCTTCTCGATATACTGTCGATACTCATTGAGTGTCGTAGCACCTATACAGTGTAACTCACCTCTTGCCAACATAGGCTTCAAGAGATTTCCTGCGTCCATTGCACCATCAGTTTTACCTGCTCCGACAATAGTATGCAACTCATCAATGAATAGGAGTATTTGACCATTACTGTTCTTTATTTCATTAAGAACAGCTTTCAGACGCTCCTCAAATTCACCTCTGTACTTTGCTCCGGCGACGAGAGCACCCATATCGAGGGAGAATACTTTTCTGTCCTTGAGGCTGTCAGGAACGTCCCCGGCCACAATACGAAGGGCAAGTCCTTCTGCAATAGCAGTTTTTCCGACGCCCGGCTCACCAATGAGGACAGGATTGTTTTTCGTCTTTCTTGAAAGGATTCGGATAACGTTACGTATCTCGCTGTCACGTCCGATAACCGGGTCGAGCTTGTTACGCCTCGCAAGGCCAACGAGTTCCTGACCGTATTTTGTAAGAACATCATAGGTGTCTTCTGGATTTTCCGTTGTAACTCGTGTATTGCCTCTTACCGACATAAGAACTCCGAGGAAACCGTCTTTAGTTATGTTAAATGTACTTAATAGCTGCTCAACACCTCTGTCTTTGCACTCAATGAGTGAAATCATAAGGTGCTCAACTGATACGAATTCATCCTTCATATTTGAAGCAATACTCTCAGCATTTGTAAGCACGCGGTCACACTCGGCAGATATTCCGAGATTGCTGCTTCTGCCGCTGCCAGTTACCTTAGGAAGTCCGTTTATTATCTTCTCAATTTCACCGTCAAAGATATCTTCGTCAATATTCATTTTTTTCAGGAGCTGAGGAATAAGACCGTTCTCCTGCCTTACAAGTCCCGCAAGCAGATGAATAGGCTCTATTACTGAATTTGACTTCATAACAGCAATACTCTGAGCCTTTCTTACTGCGTCAACAGACTTCTGAGTTAATTTCTCTGCATTCATAACAATACCCTCCTGTTGTCATTATTTTTCAAATTTATCCTTTTCTTCTTCCTAAATAATGTATCTGCTCAAAAGAGCACGATAGTTTTTTTCAAGTATACGTGCGCTCTCCGCAAATGATTCCGGAGCGGCAAAATATGTCTTCACGGCATGATCTAGATCTTTTATGTACTCACCAATAGCCTCACCAGCCTGTTCACCAGTTAGTGCTCCTGTATTTATGAGTTTTCTTGAGAAACTTCCATCACCTATCTCGCAGCTGTAGCCGTCAACTCCGATACCTGAAAGATAAGCACTTTCCAGCTTTGCCCTATATGCAAAAAAGCTGTGAAACATATCTATGAGAGCAACACTTTGCGTTCGTATATTAACACGCAAAGTACCAAGGTACTTCTGAGGGGAACGCTCAAGCTCCACCTTATAGCTTATAGTCGGTCGATATTTGTATTCAAGTGCTGTCCTGACCGTCATAAGCGACGGAGAACGTTGCTCCTGTATCCTGAATGAGCTGCTGACCAACTGAGCAACCTGCCCGAAAATCTCGCGCATTCGCATTTCAGGAGTCACACATGAAAGGTGCTCGGCAAGTATCTGATTAATGAGATTTGAGCGGCTCGTACCGAGCCTGTACGCTTGTTCATCGACAGCTTTTATTACATCGTCCATAAGTACGAGACTATAAACGCTTTTTTTCATAGGCACATCACTTCCCTTCTATGTTATATATATCATAGCACGGATTAATGAATTTGTCAATCAGATTATATAATCTTTCACGCAAATTTCACAGAGTAAAAAAAGTCCGCCCACAAGGAGCGGAGAATCGGCCCAAACGATCAAGTCGTTTAGCACTGTGGACCGAGCCATAGACAATAAGTTAAAATAAGTTATTGAGAATAGAAAACATGAAAAAATTACAAATGAAAGGGGTTAGTTTTATTACTTGACAAAACTATTTCTATGGCGTGCAAATGAAACTAATACGCAATATCAAGCACATGAGAGGGGAGGGTACTTGATGCTGAATACCAATAATCTTCATTTGCTGATATTATTATATTGCATATCTACGTACTTTTCAATATACATTAATACACAAAAATATAATATCGTGTACTTTAACCTGTTTTTTCACTATTTTCTGAGTTAATTTTTTGTGAATATGTTTTCTGATTTCTCTTATTTACAATTCGTTTCATTTTTGTTTTATTACATTTTATACTTAGCAAAAAGATTTGTCATTTTTATTCTGAAAGCTTAACTGAATACTGTTTACATCCATCTTCAATAGTGACATCATCGCTTCCTTTTCCGTTGACTGAAACTCTAAAGCTACTTCCGCTGCTAATCTCAGGAGCAAGCATCATTACACAACGGAAACTGTTTCGAGGCTGGAATGATACCATCTCACTACCGTTTAGATATAATTTAACATCGCTTCCACCATCAAATGAATTGCCAAAAGCTGCAACAACACCAGGATTCTCACTATACCATGGAACTGTGACCAAATTGCCAGCTGCATAGACAAAGCCGCCTGTATAGTTGAAGCTCTGCTCAGAGTAGATTGAACTCTTCTCTTCCTTTGTACCACCAGAAACAACTGAATATCCGCCGTTTATATTAAGTGTACCCTTGGATTTTATTCCGTTTGTTCCGCCGTTTATTATAAGTCTGCCATCATTTATAGTTATATCGTCATGAGCAATAAGCCCTGACTTGACAGAGTTTATATTATATGTACCATTATCTATTATAATGTCGTCGTCACTTGAAATTCCATGTGCATTATTTGCTGTAATGTTCAGCTCGCCGTTGCCCTTGAGGCGTACAGTGTCGTTTGAAAAAATAACAGCGTTGTTCTGCTTGTCTTTTCCGCCGTCGCTCAGATAATTCACAGTTCCCTCACGGGACTTTATTGTACATCTCTTAGCCTCGTTTATAAAGATTGCAGGTCCATTTGAATTGGATATATTAACGTTGTCAAGGATAACAGTTACCTTTTCTTCTGTAGCAGTATTGACGCATATCTGACCGTCTCCGACAGTTCCATGGAATCTGAAATCTCCGCCTCCAGTTATAGTCACTACAGAACCACTTACGCTAACTTGTGTACCTGTTACATTCGGAGTAGATCCAAGCTCTATCTCAGCCGTATATTCCTTAACCTCAGGAGCATCATTGTTGTTGTCAGCATTAACTTCTCCGCCACCATTATTGTTATCTGTACCGTTATTACTGTTATTATTATTGCTATCACTGTTGTTTTCACCGCTTGGAGCGTTAGTCGTTGAAGAAGTGACGCTTTTCTTTGCAGTAGTCGTCACATCAGCCTTTTTCTCCCCCGCTTTTGTTGTCTTAGTCGTTTTGTCTGACGTATCTGCTACTTTTGTTGTGGTTTTCTTTTCAACCGCATTCTTTGTTTCCTTTTCACTGCCCTTGCTTCCATTTTCGCTCTCTGTTACCTCCTCCGAAACAGAAGTATTCTCTGCATCGGATTTCATCTCGTCATCCTTACCGCATGAGCAAACTGTAATTAAGAGTGAAAATGCTGAAATGGCCGCCAAAATCCTTCTATACTTCATATTCATATCTCCTTATTTCCTCATATGCAAAATTTGCCGAACTTAATCTGGCTAATCAAGTTCGGCAAAGTTTGAGAGGGTATTTTATCTAAATTGAGAGGGATTTTTAATTCTCATAAATCTTGTCATCGTATCTGAAGAATACAAGATTAATGGTCATATTTCCATTGTGGGTACGAAGCTCATCTATAAACTTCTTCTGATCGATGTTATCAAGAACATCAACACTGTAAATAAGCTCAAAAAGCGTACCAAAGTTTGTAGTCTTAACTCTTCTGAGCTTGTAGAATGTAGTATACTTTGCAAGTACAGGCTCAAATACTCCCTGATAGTCAAGGTTCTCAGGGATAGCAATCTTAAGAGTCATATGTCTCTTCTTGCATCCACCGAAATCAGTCTCGCTGAGAACAAAGAGAATAATGGCAAGTGCTGCGAAGAAAACGAGTGCAAATCCAATATATCCAACTCCGCAAACAACACCTGTTCCCATTGCGAAGAAGATATAAGCCATATCCTTCGGATCACCAGCAACGCTCCTGAATCTGACGAGCGTCAGCGTTCCTGCAAGTGTAAGCGCACCTGCTGTGGTATTGATAATGAGAAGAATTGCACAAACTATCGTAGGAAGCATTATCATCGTCAGAACATAACTCTGTGAGTATCCTTCCTTTCTGTGAGTAAGCATATATATAATGCTTATGAGGAAGCCTATCAATATGGCCGTGCCAACACACAGGAAAAACTCTCCCGCTTTGATAGTGCTCAGAATGGAAAAGCTGTTATTGATCACAGAATCACCGGACTCATAGTACTTCGACAGCACATTTCCAAAAAACCCATGTTCAAACATAAAAATCAAACGCTCCTGTTCATCATAATATGATTATTTACCATTGATATTCCCGAGATATAGATACGTCTGTTGCCATTTGCAAGCTGACCATCCTCTATCTGGCTCTTCACAAAATTCTGATACGCTCTTCCGTATTTTGAAAAGCTTGTCTTGTATATCTGAAGCTCTGAAAGCTTATTTACAAGCCAGTCGGGTATTGCATTCGAGACCTTAATCTCCATAAGTCTCTGATCTGCACCGATAATATAGTTGCCGTAACTCTCGTAATTGAGTCCGAGATCATAGCGGCGCTCTGTAATCTTTCTGTCAAATGTCAAACGGAAATCGTTATCATACTTACCGAAGAAAGCCTCGCGCTGATAACTTATGTACTGTTTCGGTGCTATAGGATAGCTATCAAGAAATACATCAAGTTCTCCAAAAACCTGTTGTGTGATATACTTTGTGAATTCAGGCTTGGACCGATCACGGAAATAAGCGTCAGACTCTTCAAGAGTCATGGAAACTCTTCTCTTCGTTACGATACCGCCTATCTTCTTCTTTATCTCAAGGAAAACAGTGTCAGTAGGAGCAGCCGGTGAATAGTAGCTGCGAAGTCTGATCTTTTCCTTGTAATAAGGCTTAGCAAGGGATTCTCTGATTAGATAGTCGTCTGGTGTGTCGTAGTAGATGTTGTAGATTCCATATTCTTTTCCACCTATGCAGAACTTATCAGGATTCATGTATTCTGATATGACCTCCATAAGTCCGTGATACTGATCCATATTAAGGAGGAATTTGATTTCTTTACGCGCGAATGTATTAATTGCCATAACTGCCTCCGCCACAGTGTAAACTGCACGGAGTCTCACACTCCTTTCGTATCATTTGATTATAGTATAACGTTTGTTTCTTAAAATAGTCTTAAACTTGTTTGGTTTCACCCAAAATTCATCTTTTAAGGAGCTATTTTTAATTAAATAGTGTTTTTTATTGATATTTCGTTGTTTTACAAGGAAGTGTTTTTTCACTTATTTACCATATAATTTAAGTTAATCAAAAAAATGGCATAAAATGAATAGTCTAGTTATAAAACAGCAATTTTTGACCAATAGTATAAAAACGTTTTATAATTACAGTTTTTATATATCAGAAACTTATACGCTGACAAGTTTTTTCCTGAAAGCTGAAGGGGTAACTCCAACAGTTTTCTTGAACTGTCTCATGAAGTGCTCCTCGTTTTCATAACCGCACATTGACGCGATACGCGAAACGGTACTGTCTGTCTCGCCAAGAAGCTTCTTTGCTTTTTCTATCTTACCGTTGATCACATCAGTGATACATGACACTCCGAAAGTATCATGATACAGATGCTGGAAATACGAACGTGACATATTCGCACAAGCTGCCATAGTATTCACGTTCCATTTCATTTCGGGACTAAGGTATATCTTTTTCCTTATCTCCACTAAAGTATCGTAATGAGGTACTGAGTTCTTTTCTAAATCTTCATCCTCTCCCGTGATGTCCCTTGCCTTTGCAAGGAGGGTATGCATAAGGCTGTCAATAGTTTTCACACGGCGTGTGTCGAAAGAATAAAACTCATCACCTATATTTCTGATTAGATCAGAAATTAACTCTGTATCTGCAGTACATATCGGACTATTGTACTTAAGTTCCAGAGAATCAAGGAACTCCTGTTCCTTTTCTCCGTCAAAACATATCCAGTCACAGACCAGAGGACAACCTTCAGCCGCATACTCCACAGGATATTTACCATCAAATATTATCAAGGTATCCGCAGGTACTTTCATAACAAGTCCCTTTACGCTGAATCTACACTTGCTTTTAGTCAGCATCAGCATATTCTCACCTGTCGCCCCTCTGCGAAACACAGAATTACTGTCGTAAACGGAGTTGCAGCCTAAACAGCGTATGTTCATTTTTATCACTCCCTGTCGGCGATAAAACGCCATTCGATTTCCTTCCAGTAATCGCCTGCGTAGTCTATACCGACACGCGACGCCGTTCTTATCCTTGGACAATTACCATCGTCCTCAAACCAGATCTCCTCATTTCCTAGCAGAGATATACCATTGAAGCTTCCGTCTATTTTCATATTCTTCGTAAGCTTAGCTGGTCCGTTATATATTTCTCCGGCTCTGAGAAGAACTCCCTGTGGCTGATCTGCCTCGCCCGTTATAACGTTCATCAGCCAGTGCATACCATAGCAAAGGTAGACATATATCAAACCGCTCTCTCCGTAAAGGAGCTCTGTTCGCTTTGTTCTGCCTTTTGAAGCATGGCAGCCTTTATCCTCTTCTCCGCGGTAGGCTTCCGTCTCCGCTATTCGCTCACGCAGCTCTGTACCGTCGGGAAGCCTGTGTACCAATATCTTCCCCACAAGATCAGGAGCTACTTCAAGCACATCACGGTGAAAGAACTCCGCTGGAATACGCCTGCTCATGTCACACCCTCAGGCTTTGCTCAAGCTCTGTATCTGGCTTGACAAAAGCAGTCTTGTAATTGGTGAATATAACCTTTCCTGGTTTTGCACCCGCAGGCTTCTTCACATATTTTGCAAGGCAGTAATCTACAGGAACAAGTCCAGAACTCCTGCCGCTACTATTAACAGCAGCAATCACCGCAGCCTCTTCTATAGTTTTATCAGGCGGTGTGGCTCCGTCAGTAAGTATAAGCACATGAGAACCAGTTATAAGCTGTGTATGAAGCCATATGTCTGATTTCTCGGCAAATTTCAGGCTAAGCTGATCATTCTGCTTGTTATTGCGTCCCACCAGGATAGTAAATCCGTCACTCGACCTATATTCCACAGGTGGAAGAGCCTTCGGCGGCTTAGCCTTGCCGCCTGCATATTTTACATAGCCCTGTTCCCGAAGCTCCAACCTTAGTTGAATTATATCGTTTTCGGACGAAGCTCTTGTGAGAGAATCAAACACGCTTTCCAGATATTGCAGTTCCTCTTCACCTTTTTGTATTTGAACGGCAAGCTTTTCTTCTGCCGTTACCGACTTTTTGTACTCACTATAATAATGCTGTGCATTCTGGGCAGGAGTTTTCCTTACATCTAGAGATATAGTCATCTGAGGATAACTCTCATCGTAGAAATTTTCTACTGTAGCCGAACTGTCGCCCTTATTAATGCGATACATATTCGCAGATATCAGGTCGCCGCATAGCTTTGCATGTTCCTTGTCTGCACAAGCATCAAGTTCCTCACGCTGTGCTGCAATTCGTCGCGCTGTTCTGTCTGTAAGATTCATAAGCAGCTTGAACAAGTCGTTTGCGCGCTGCTTTGTACGCGCTGCCCTGTCACGCTCAGAATAGAAATAATCAAGCAGCTCCGAAGCACTCCCAAGTTCCTTTGTATACATAAGAGTTCCAAACTGCGAGAGACGTATGAAGGAGAAGTCCTTCAACTGACCTTCTTTGTCGCTTACCACTGAAAAACAGCATTCTCTGCCGATAAGCTGTTCACGTGAACGCTTTATCGCAAATAACAATCGGTCAAGTTGTTCATTATTGATGGAATTGCTTTCGATATGAACTCCTCTACCTGCAAAAAACGCCCATTCCCTTGCAAGTATAGGAGAAATTCCCTCGAATATCCTTATGAGAGCCTTTGATAGTTCCTTGGGTTCGGTATCTGCAAGTCTTTCTTTTATTATCTCCGGATCGGCCTCAAGAAAATTAAGCCTTTCATCCCTTGGCGGCATTGTATAATTCATACCAGGAAGAACAAGCCTTTCGCGTGACATATCTTCGTCCACGCGCTTTATACTGTCAACAACCTTTCCACCGCATATTATTACTAAATTTGAACAACGTCCCATTATCTCACAAGCAAGGGTAACAGTGACAATATCACCCAGCTCATTGACACACTCAAAATCAAGAAAAAGTATCCTTTCAAGTCCGTCCTGACGTATATCCACCAGTTTACCACTGCCAAGGCGCTTTCTCAAAAGCATACAGAACATAGGTGGAGTCTGTGGATTGTCCACACTGTTTTCAGTTATATGTACTCTCGCGCTGCCAGCATTGGCAGAAATATAAAGCTTGCTGCTTCCGGTTCGGGTACGTATGGATATTATTACTTCTTCTCGTGATGGCTGATGTATTTTTTCAACTCTTCCGCCTATGAGGGGAAGAAGCTCTTGTCTGACTGCGTGCAGAAAAGCTCCGTCCAGAGCCATATTATCAATCCTTTTCAAAAAAATGAACGCATAGCCATGTTTAGATGGTTACTACGTTCTTATGTCCACACATTCTCTTCTATAATATTATTATAACACTTTATGCGGTTCTATTCTAATCAAAATTTGCGATATACGAGCAATTCGAAATCAGCTTTTGTGATAATTGTGCCTATTTGAGACACTCTCTCCTGCTGTTCCCTGCAGGTGCGATAGTAATAAGGCGTCATTGAAAACAGTGCATCTATATCTTTCTGATTATCAATATGCATATCGTAGGTTATTCGCTTTTTATCAATAAGCTCGAACCCTTCTAGTTCATAAGGCTTAACCTCGTTCTTGTAAGGAGTTTCATATATTGCCTGCTTTAGCTCCCATAAATGATCTGCAGAAGGAATAACCATTATCATTATTCCGTTATCCTTTAGAACTCTAATGAACTCTTCTCCGCAGTATGGAGCAAAAATTGTAACAAGCATTTCGCAGCTTTTATCAGCTACTGGTATATGAAAAACGCTTGCCACCGCCATTTCTGCTTCTTTGCATCTCTTTGAGGAGTACTCAACAGCAGATTTGGATATATCTATTCCATAAACGTCTGCAGCAATATTTTGCTGATGCAGCTGTTCAATCATTGCGGCCGTGTAGTATCCCTCACCGCATCCTGCGTCAAGAATTGACTTACCGTTTATATATGTGCATACGGCATCACATAGCGCTGTACATAACGGCTCATAATAACCTTTGTTCAGAAAGCTGCGCCTTGCCTGTATCATGAACTTATTATCTCCGTGAACAGCCTTGCCCATGTGCTTCGTAAGCAATAAATTCACATATCCACTCTTTGCTTTATCAAAACTATGGTGCTTCGGGCATATGTAGGAGCTTCCTGAAATTTCCAGTTTTTCGCCGCAAACAGGACATATAAATATACTCATTGCATCACCTCAGACGTACTCGCATGGATCAACGCTTTTCTCAGCAATCTCGATATCGAGCTGCGGGAATTTCTCCTCAAGAACACGACGTAACTCTGAAAGGACAATGTTCTCAGTGTGAAAATGTCCGCAGTCGAACAACGATATACAGCTATTATTAGCGGATATCCACACGTCATGCTTCACATCGCCGGTTATAAGCGCATCGCATCCCTTTGCAATAGCTTCTCCCAGCATTGATCCGCCAGAGCCCGAGCAGAAAGCAATCCTTGATACCTTGTGTCTGCGTCTGCTCATTCGGACATACTCGCATCCGAATATTTCTTTGAGCACTTTTGCAAGTTCCGCAGGAATAATAGGCTCTGCAAGCTGAACTATCCAACCGTAGTGCCTTCCACCGCCTATTTCCTCAAAGGGTTCAGGCTCGCCTTTAAGCTTGTACTTCTTCTCAAGCTCACTTAGAATAACTCCGTTAGTGCCGCCCTCACTGATATCGAGATTGGTATGCATACATATTGCAGCGATACCGCTGTTGATAAGCTCAAACACCGTACTGCTGCGGGTTATGGCTTTAAGCGGTTCAAATATCACAGGATGATGTGAAATAATGAGCTCCGCGCCTTTTTCAGAAGCCTCACGCACCACTTTTCGGCTGATATCGAGCGAAAGTAGCATCTTACTGCACTCCATATCATAGTTTTCCACGAGAAGCCCCGAATTGTCCCAGCTGTCCTGGGAAGAAAAGGGATAAAGAGTGTCAAGATAGCTGTAAATATCATCTGTTTTTACGCTGTCGCTGCCATTTTCCATTTTAAATGCAAGAGCCGCATAGTGCTGAGCTCCATAAGCATTTCCACAGTCATTGAGTGCTTCGCTAACTTTCAGAAGCCTCTGTGCCTCTTTCCTGCGGTATTCAGATCCAAGCTCATCATTTTCAAAAAAGCCGTAAAGCGATTCAAACTCGGTCAGCAAGCGCCAGTCGCCAGCATTCTCAGCGACGATTATAACATACATTTTATCGCCGTCCGCAACTATATGCTCTTCAGTTATCTCATAGCTCATTTCATAGAGCTTTCGGCGCAGAAGCTCCACCTTTGTCATAGGCTGGAGTACAAGCCTGATGTCATCGTGCTCATAAACGGTGGCTTTTCCGAGAATTGCTGCTATAGTCTCTCCACCCATGCCAGCTATTATGATATCAGAAACGTCCTCAAGCGGAACTTTTTCAAGTCCATCGGAAAGTATGAGTTCAACTTTGTCTTTTACTCCGTACTTTTCAACGGTATTACGAGCAGCTTCCAGAGGTCCTTCTTTAATATCTGAAGCTATAACTCTGCTACACTTTCCGCTTGTTATAAGCTCAGCCGCAAGATATGCATGGTCAGTTCCTACATCTACTGCAGTTCCTTTTCCGCTGACAAGCTCAGCTATCTTTTTTAGTCTGTTATCAAGCATTTCCGCACCTCATCTATAAACAAAATAGCGCACCGCATAGCAGTACGCATATACAAAACCAAGCACAGCCGTTTCCGACTGTGCTTTCGGTCTCATTAATTACGACTCATTCATTTTTGCAAAGCAATCGCTGCAGTAAACTGCTCTACCTTCCTTTGGCTCGAAAGGTACCTTTGCTTCGCCGCCGCATGACGCGCAAACCGCTGTGTACATTACACGCTCAGCCTTACCTGCGTTTTTTCTTGCGTCACGACATGATTTGCATCTTTGGGGTTCGTTAACGAAACCTTTCTCTGCATAAAATTCCTGTTCGCCTGCGGAGAAAATAAACTCGTTTCCGCACTCCTTGCAAACTAATGTCTTGTCTTCGTACATAGTACTATACCTCGCTTAATTATTTTCGACCACGGTTGGATTTCCACCCACATCTTTGTAAAACAACGCTCTGCTGGCTTGAGCTACACGGTCATATTCAATTTGAGTCATGCATAAGTGCCCGGATCTTCTTCCTTGCACGCTGCATGGCATTATCAACTGATTTCTCAGTCATCCCCAGTTTTTCCGCAGCACTCTTATAGCTATCGCCCTTTACACAAAGTGTAAGAACGTTCAACTCAGTAAGAGAAAGGACTGAACAGATGTCTTTCCAAAGCTCGGAAAAAAATTCCTTATAAAAATAAATGCTTTCAGGAGTCTCCTCGACAGATAATACGTCAACTGCCTCTTCATCAACTCTTTCTGCAAAACTGAGATCCCTAACTGATTTCTTTGATAGAGTCCTCAGACGGTTGACTATACACACCTCCGCAAAGGTTGAAAACTTCACACCCTTGTGAGGATCATAAGCCTCGATGGCTTTCAGCAGACTAATCATACCCTCCTGATGCAGGTCATCGCTGTCGGTCTCGGAGTTTGCGTAAATTTCCGATTTAATAAAAACAAGCCTTGAAAAACGAGAGATAAGCACAGCCGCAGCCGTTTTATCTGTCTTGCCTAGAACAGCAAGCTCTTCATCCGTTTTACTGTTAAGTTCATTCAAATTGAAATCCAAATCAAGCAAGATATCCACCCAGCAATCTGCATATCCGATAATTATGATTTATCACCCGTCCCCCCGGACGAGCCGAGGGGATACGGATAAGTTTATTTTTTTAGTTTTCGCCGTCCTTAGCAGCCTCTTCCTCAGCAGCCTTAAGAAGCTCAGCCATATCAAAATTGAAGCTTGCGCTCTTGTTTGCAGCCTGTGCAGGCTTATTCTGCTGATTCTGTCCATTTGCCTGGTTATTAGGCTGTGCAGGCTTATTATTGAAGTTGTTATTCTTGTTTAAGTCTGCATTATTGTCGTTCTTTACCTCGTTAACCTTTGCTGAAGGAAGATCGGAAATATCTCCCTTAGGTGCCTTTGAAGGCTTGAATTCAGCTCTTGGTGGCTCTGCCCTCTTCACAACACCCTCATTCTTCTGAGTATCAACAGCTTTGCGTGCCTCGCTAATGATGTTCTGAGCATCATTCATTCTGCCAGAGCACTGTCCTGTGAGATTATTAAGTACTGAAGCAATATCTGTGAACTTGCTGTTTATGCTCTCAATCTCAGTAAGAAGCATTTCACGTACAGTCTTAGACATTGCATTAACCTTATCAGCGTGTGCATTTGCTTCATTAACTGTATTACGAGCCTGATCATTAGCTTCCTTTATACAAGCCTCAGCAGCAACATTTGCGTTTGCAACTGCCTTTTCAGCCTCGATATTAGCATCCTTGATAACCTGAGCAGCCTTATCGTTAGCTTCCTTGGTAACTGCCTCAGCATCTCTCTTAGCTTTATTCTGGATCTGAGTTACATTCTTCTGAGCCTCTGTGAAGAGTGCACCCATATCAAATGTAGGAGTAGCATTCTCCTTGAGGTCAACAATCTCGTCATTGAGTTTGGAAATTTCAGCTTCCTTGTCAGCAACTTCTCTTGTCTTAGCTTCGAGCTTGCTTGTAATATCTGAGATTTCCTTAGTCTTAGCAGTGAGCTCATCAGAAATCTTAGCAATCTCCTGTTTAGCTCTTGCCAACTCTGCATCAGCTGCGCCACCAGCAACAGGTGCAGCACTAGCTGTAGCAGCCTTCTGCTCTGCAGCCTTGAGTCTGTTTCTGAGATCCTCGATCTCCTTCTTTGCAGCTTCAAGTGCAGCTGTCGTCTGTGCATTTGCCTGTGGATTAGCAGCACCAGCAGCAGCCTTTTGCTCTGCAACCTTGAGCTTTTCCTTAAGTGAATCTATTTCCTTCTTTGCAGCTTCGAGAGCAGCAGTAACCTGCTGACCGCCTCCCTGTGCCTTAAGCTGGTTTATTGTATTCTGAAGTTCTTCATTTTCCTTTTTAGCAGCTCTTAGAGCATTATTGGAGGTATTGAGTTTTTCCTGAAGGTTTTCAATCTGGTTCTTATACTTATTAATTTCCTCTGAATCAGCCTGTCCTCCTTTTTCCTTCAAAGCCTTGTTTTCTTCTTCGAGGGCAACTATCTTGGAATTAAGCTCATCAAGGTAAGTAATAACGTCCTCTTTGATAAATCCCTTCTGACCGATCTTGGTCTCTCTTAATACGGT
>JAFZYX010000029.1 GCA_017616055.1 Ruminococcus sp. | reverse complement strand
ATGGTGATAACCTTGCTGTCATCGATCTCAACATCCCCAAAGTGTCTTGTTTTTACATTCATAGTAGAACCTCCTATTTTTATTATACCCCTTTTATTTTATCAAATCCCGGAAATTATCCCGTATTCGATATATACAAAAACATTATACACTTTATTTGTAAATAAATCAACTATTTTCTGAAAATTCCGAAGATTTTTTATTTCACCTCATCCGCCCTGCGGGCACCTTCCCCTCAAGGGGAAGGCTATATTACTTAGGATGGCTACAACCATCCTTAATCCTACAGGAAATCAAGCAGTGAATTCTTTACTACTTTTCCGGCTGCCTGAAGTGATGCGTTGTATACGGTATTTGCCGCATTGTAATTTACTATGGTATCTACAAGGTCCGCATCTTCGTTCTGTGACAGAAGATCTGTAAACTCAACCTGCTGTGTTGCAAGCCTGTCCTGAGTAAGCTCCAATCTTCTGTATCTGGTACCTATATCACTGGTAGCTGCATTTACGGTATTTTCCTCATTGTCCATGGCGGTAAGTCCGCTTCCGAATGCCTTACGCATTACAGCTTCCGTCATCTTACGCTCTTCGTCCAGGCTCTTTCTGATATCGTTGAGGCTCTGTTTCTGAGCATCCGTAAGTGTGGTATCGGCTAACAGCCTGTCTACAGAAGCGATACGTTTTTCAACGGCATCAGCATCCTCTATAGCTTTTACTATGTCGTCTACCGCTCTTCCGAGTGAATGTTTGAAAGCATCCCTGCCCTGTACATTGATCTCAAGGCGCTGGTTAAAATTAACCTCATATGCTATCTGCTGATCTTCTACTTTATATGTGATCGCTTTTTCAGCCTGCTCAGCAGGATCCGTTAAAGTAAGGTCCTTAGCTACACATGCGAAATAATGTTCAGGTCTCAGATCATTTTTCTCAAATGAATTCTTTTCATAGCCTACTTCAAATTTGGCATTTCTCCAGTCTTCATACTTGTTCTTTCCAAGTATGATCTCGCCGGTATCCTCTAAAAATACTATCTCGTCATCGCCGGGATTATAAGCATTGGGGTCAGATGAGTCTGTAACTGTCATACTTGACTTATCGTACTCTTCAGTGTACTGTCTATCGCCTGTAACAGGATCAAGGTCGTACCCTCCGGTAGCATTAAGCTTCGGGATCTTTAATGATACTTCTCCGCCTGCCTTAAGGTCATCATACGATAAACGGATCCTGTATACGGTGTTCTTCTCAGGCGTAGCGACTGTTAATGACGATGCATTTGCAGGAGTAAGACTGTCGATGTCACTCTGTTCAAAACCGTTTATAACCTTTTCTGATATATCTATAGCAGATGAATCTATGTCCTCTGTGATGGCATACTCTGTCTTTGTTTCGGGCTGTTCAAATACTAAAGGAGTACTTGTCTTATATCCGGTAAATACAAATCTGCCGGCATAATTGGAGTTGCCTTCCGAGTAAATCTGATCCTTAAGCGCTACAAGGTTTTTAGCTATGCTGTCACGTTCGGATACCGCAAGTGTATCATTTGCACCCTGATTACAATATGTATGGATCTGGGTGATAAGTTCGGACGTGGTCCTTAATGCACTCTCGGTTACATCCATCCAACTCATGGCATCGGGGATGTTCTTCTCGTAGTACTGGTTAAGCTCCGAGAGATTGGTACGAAGCTTCAGTGCACGTACTGCTACGATCGGATCGTCCGAAGGCTTCTGGATGGCCATACCTGAAGCATACTTATTCTCCAGATTGGTCATGTTGTTTTTATTGGTATTTATGTTGTGCAGCATGTTGTTGGTCATCATTTTGTTTGTGATTCGCATGCTATACTCCTTTCTTACT
>JAFZYX010000261.1 GCA_017616055.1 Ruminococcus sp. | reverse complement strand
TTTTTAGCGCAAAATAAGGACTGTTTGATTATTATATAAAGAAACATAAGAAGAATAGATTGTAAAGGGTTTACAACATGGAAGTAATAAAAAATGGAAATACTGTAAATCAAAGTAAGAATAAGAAATACAAGTGTAAATGTAGAATTTGTGGATGTATATTTGCATTTACTGCAAAAGATCTAATAGTTGAAAACCAAAAGAGCATTATTTCTTATACCGAAAAGTCAGTAGTTAAATGTCCTCAATGTAATTTAAGTATTAATATGGATAATCCATATTATAATAATATTAAATCTTATACTTGGTTTGACGGATTAAAAAAAGTATTTAGAAAAATTATCATAACAATAAAGGATAGCTTAAAATAATAAAAGAAACTATACATCTTATACAGGAGGCCCCATGCTTGAACTAAAGAACATTACCAAGATCTATCCTGCGGGCGGGGAAGAGGTACACGCGTTAAAAGGTGTGAGCCTGCAGTTTAGGGAAAGCGAATTTGTATCGATCCTTGGTCCTTCCGGATGCGGTAAGACTACCATGCTGAATATCATAGGCGGTCTTGACAAATATACCGACGGAGATCTTGTTATCAACGGAAAAAGTACCAAGGAATACAAAGCCCGTGACTGGGATGCTTACAGAAACCATTCCATCGGGTTCGTTTTCCAGACCTATAACCTGATACCTCATCAGAACGTACTGACCAACGTAGAGCTTGCTCTTACACTTTCAGGTGTATCAAAGGCAGAGCGCCGTAAACGTGCTAAAGAGGCACTCGAAAAGGTAGGTCTTAAGGACCAGATGAAGAAAAGACCTTCAGAGATGTCCGGCGGTCAGATGCAGCGAGTTGCAATCGCCCGTGCGATCGTCAACAACCCCGATATCATCCTTGCGGATGAGCCTACCGGAGCACTTGATACCGAGACCAGTATCCAGGTTATGGATATCTTAAAGGAAATAGCCAAGGACCGCCTGGTCATTATGGTTACCCACAATCCGGACCTGGCAAACAAGTACTCAACACGTATAGTAAGGATGCTCGACGGCGTGATCACCGATGACTCTGCACCCTTAGATGACAAAGAATACAAAAAAGAGCTTGAAGAAGCAAAAAAGAAAGAGGTTGAGTCTCATAAGACCAAAAAGCCTTCCATGTCACTTTGGACAGCCTTCGGTCTTTCGCTCAAAAACCTTTTCACAAAGAAAGGACGTACGATCCTTACAAGCTTTGCAGGTTCCATCGGTATTATAGGTATAGCGCTTATCTATGCCACATCAAACGGTGCAACGGAGTTTATCAATAACGTACAGGAACAGACACTTTCCGCTTACCCCATAACCATACAGGCCTCAACAGTTGATATGAGCAGTCTGCTTACGACGTTTATGGGAAAAGCCGAATCAACACTCCAGCATGAGAATGACGCTATATACCAGAAAAACATGATATATGAACTGGTAAATTCTCTGAATACCTTGGAGAGCAGGGAAAACGACCTAGTCTCATTCAAAAAATATATTGAGGCCGAACGTGCAAAGCCTGAATCCGAGTTTAACAATGCACTTCTGGGTATCCAGTATACTTACAATACTAACCTGAAGATCTACACCAAAAACCTTGAAGGCGATATCATCCAATCCGATGCTTCAAAGATAATGTCTGATATGATACAGGATTTCATGGGTATCGATATGAACATGATGATGTCTATCAGCACATCTTCTGCCTTGGGAGCACAGTCGAACGCATTTATGGAAAACAGTACCGCTCTCTGGAAGGAAATGCTTCCCGGTAATGACGGAGCTGTGATCAATCCCGTTCTTAAGGAACAATACGATATCATATACGGAACCTGGCCTTCGGCTTACGATGAGATAATCCTTTTTGTTGACGAACATAACGAGCTTAACGACCTGACACTTTATGCTCTCGGTTTAAAGAGCAAAGAAGATATGGACAGGAATATGGATGCCGTTCTAAAACATGAAGCACTGGAAGTCAAGGAACAGAAATGGAGTTATGAGGATATCTGTAAGCTTGAGTTCAGAACTGTACTTCCTTGCGATGCATATATATATGATGAAACCAGCGGTACATATTCCGATTTAAGAGAAACCCCTACAGGTCTTAAGTACCTCTATGATAACGGTCTTTCATTAAAGGTATGCGGAATCGCAAGAGTTTCGGATAACGCGATAGGGGTACAGGAAAACGGTCATATCGGTTACACCTCGCTTCTTACAGATTATATAATCGATCATGCAAAGGAATCCGAGGTTGTAAAAGCTCAGATAGCTTCAAAGGACACCGATGTTCTTACCGGACTTCCTTTCAAGGGTTCCGAAGAACTTACCACCGAAGAAAAGGCTAAAAAGTTCCACGAATATGTTGCAGGGCTTGACGAAGAGAAAAAAGCTGCGCTTTATACAAAAATAGCCAGCACACCTTCAGATGAGCTTATAAACCAGACTATAGAACAGACTCTTTCACGTCTTGATAAAGATACCATGCTTCAGCAGATGATACAGGGTGCTATAGCACAGACAGGTATGAAAGAGGAACAGATTACCGGATATCTTTCAAACATGAGCGAAGAAGAACTGACGGAAATGTTCAGGACTTCCATGAAAGAACAGTATCTCGCTCAGTATTCGGCTCAGGTCAAGGAACAGCTTGCATCAATGAGTAGCGCACAGCTTTCCGCAATGCTTGACATGACTCTTAAGACTTTCAGTGATGATCAGTGTGCTGTCATGTTTGATGAAACTACACAGTTCTCACCTTCAGACTATGATTCAATACTGAAAAGCTTATGCCTGGTTGACAGAGACAACCCCTCTTCCATCAACTTATATGCATCATCATTTGCTAACAAGGACATCATCGCAGATACAATTACCGAATACAATAACACTGTTGATGAGATAAAAGAGATCAGATATACCGATATCGTCGGTATCATGATGTCATCGGTAACTACGATCATCAATGCCATAACTTATGTACTTATCGCATTCGTAGCCGTATCCCTTATCGTTTCATCAATCATGATCGGTGTTATCACACTTATATCTGTACAGGAAAGAACAAAAGAGATCGGTATCCTGCGTGCTATCGGTGCTTCAAAGAGAAATGTATCGAGCATGTTCAATGCCGAAACAGTTATTATAGGATTTACATCCGGTATGCTGGGAGTTATAGTTACATATATCCTGTGTATCCCTATCAATGCGATACTACACTCGGTTACCGGTATTGAAAACCTTAGTGCAAGGCTCCCGATATATGTTGCAGCCATACTCGTGCTGATCAGCATGCTGCTGACACTCATAGCAGGTATCATTCCTTCAAGAAGTGCTGCAAAGAAGGATCCCGTAGTTGCACTCAGAACCGAATAATACAACAGAAAAAATATTAGGGCTCATACCGGTATGTTTCCGGTATGAGCCCTTTATAAGTCAATGTTTCATATTATCACTATTATACAGGATATGCCTTGTTAGCTGTATCAGCTGCAGCTACATCAACGCCCTTCTGCTGTGCCTGACGATACTTGAAGAAGTCAGTAGCAACCTGAGGGAACAGAGCGTATGAAAGAACGTCCTCATCCTGCTGGATCCATTCCTTGCACTCCTCACGATATCCGGGAAGCTGGGGCTTGATAAGATCTGCAGGACGGCAGGTGATAGGCTTTACATCGCCGATGCACTTCTTCTGAACCTCGGGATTGAAAGGCTTGATGGTCTGTCCGAACTCACCTGAAAGGATCTTCTTGGACTCTTTTGTAACCATCTTATATCTCTCACCCTGAAGTACGTTAAGAACCGCCTGAGTACCAACGATCTGACTTGAAGGTGTAACAAGCGGAGGCTCACCAAAGTCTTTACGAACACGGGGAACTTCCTCGAGCACTGCCTCGAACTTATCCTCAGCATGTGCTTCCTTAAGCTGTGATACAAGGTTGGAAAGCATACCGCCGGGAACCTGATACTGTAATGTCTTAATATTAACGCCCATAACCTTGGGATTAAGAAGGCCGTTCTTTAAGCATTCCTCTCTGTAAGGAGCAAAGTAAGCAGCGATCTCAGCAAGTAAGTTCTGGTCAAGGCCTGTATCGTACTCAGTACCACGGAAGGTCTCTACCATAACTTCTGTAGCGGGCTGTGATGTACCCATTGAAAGAGGTGACATAGCTGTATCGATGATATCGCAGCCTGCCTCAACAGCCTTCATGTATGTCATTGAAGCAACACCTGAGGTGTAGTGTGTATGAAGCTGGATAGGAAGCTTTGAACCAGCCTTAAGAGCCTTAACAAGACGTGTAGCCTCGTAAGGAACTAACAGACCAGCCATATCCTTGATACAGATTGAATCTGCACCGAGTTCCTCAATCTGCTTAGCAGTCTTCTCCCAGTATTCAAGTGTATAAGCATCACCTAATGTATAAGAAAGAGCGATCTGTGCATGTCCGCCTTCCTTCTTGGTAGCCTTAACAGCTGTCTCAAGGTTACGAAGGTCATTTAAGCAGTCGAAAATTCTTACGATATCGATACCGTTTGCTACAGACTTCTGTGCGAAGTATTCAACTACGTCATCTGCATAGTGATTGTAACCTAAGATGTTCTGTCCACGGAAAAGCATCTGAAGCTTTGTCTTTTTAAAGCAGGACTTAAGCTTTCTAAGTCTCTCCCAAGGGTCTTCCTTTAAGAATCTGAGGCATGCATCAAATGTAGCACCACCCCAGCACTCTACTGAATGATATCCTACCTCATCCATCTTAGGAGCGATGGGAAGCATAAGCTCGGTAGGCATTCTGGTAGCTATAAGAGACTGATGAGCATCACGAAGGATGGTCTCAGTAATTTTTACCGGTCTTTTTTCAGCCATTTTAATTATTCCTTTCTAATTATATATTACTTTACTCCATAGATAGCCATGAATACACCGGCTGCAACGGCAGTACCGATAACACCGGCTACGTTAGGTCCCATAGCATGCATGAGTAGGAAGTTTGTGGGATCATATTCTGAACCAACCTTCTGAGATACACGTGCTGCCATAGGAACTGCGGATACACCTGCGGAACCGATCAAAGGATTGATCTTTCCATGTGTAAGTACACACATGAGCTTTCCTAACAGAACACCGCCCATGGTACCGAAAGCGAATGCCATAAGTCCTAATGCAACAATCTTTAAGGTATCTGCCTTAAGGAATGCTTCAGCACTTGTAGATGCACCTACTGAAGTACCAAGTAAGATAACTACGATGTACATAAGTGCATTAGATGCTGTTTCTGTAAGCTGCTTAACAACACCGCACTCTCTGAACAGGTTACCAAGCATCAGCATACCGATAAGAGGTGCTGTGCTGGGAAGAATAAGAACAACTACTACTGTGATAATAACAGGGAAGAGGATCTTCTCTAACTTCGTAACGGGACGAAGCTGAGTCATCTTGATCTTTCTCTCTTTATCAGTTGTAAACAATTTCATGATAGGGGGCTGAATAATGGGAACCAGTGACATATATGAATATGCTGCCACTGCGATAGGTCCCATAAGATTGGTCTGTCCAAGTTTTCCTGCAAGGAAGATTGAAGTAGGGCCATCTGCACCACCGATGATAGAAATAGCTGCTGCTGCTTTTCCGTTGAAACCGAATACGATAGCAAGTAAGTAAGCAACGAAAATACCAAGCTGTGCAGCTGCTCCCAAAAGGAAGCTTACAGGGTTAGCGATCAGGGGACCGAAGTCCGTACCTGCTCCTACACCCATGAATATAAGTGAAGGCATTATGCCCCACTCGTCAAGTGTGAAGAAGTATTGGAGCAAACCAGTACTTTCTGCATATTCCTTCGTTCCGTCAGCAAATTCCCTTATAACCTGACCCTCTTTGTACATTATTTCAGGATACATGTTAACAAGAAGCATACCGAATGAAATCGGAACGAGCAGGAGCGGCTCAAAGCCTTTACCAATGGCGAGATACAAGAAAATGAAGGCTACAAGAATCATGAGAAGATTTCCCCATCCGAGCTTAGCAAAGCCGGTCTGCTCGGCAAGGTTGCCCAACGTATCAAGTATGCCGCCTGATGTTTCTAGAAATACCATAATAATCTCCGTTTCTTATTGTAAGTCACCTATGCAACTTACTAATTATTTTAGTATCTGGCGTAATAACTACGCACTTTTTTAGTTAAGAGTTGCAAGAACATCGCCTGCTTCAACTGCTGCATTAACTGCTACATTAATGCTTGCAACTGTTCCATCCTGTGTAGCAACGATTTCATTCTCCATCTTCATAGCTTCAAGGATCATGATAACCTGACCCTTCTTTACTGCATCACCAACGTTAGCCTTGATTCCAAGGATCTTGCCGGGCATGGGTGCCTCGATCTTAACGCTGCCTGCTGCGCCTGTTGCCTTAGGAGCTGCCTTGGGAGCTGCCTTAGGAGCTGCTGCCTTGGGAGCTGCAAGTGCAGGTGCTGCACCGGCGCCGCCTTCTTCTACTGATACTTCATAAACATTTCCGTTTACCGTAATGGTATAATTTTTCATGGAATTAACCTCCTAAATAATTCAATCTTATATTATCTGGCATAGCCCATACGTCTTATGCTTCTAACAACAAGTCCGTCTGCGGGTACTTCTCCGCCATTTTCTGCTTCATAAGCATATATAGCAGCTGTGATAACAGCTACCAGTTCAGTATCATCGCTCTCATCCACTGTTTCCTCAATTGCTGCGGGAGCGGCAACTGCGGGAACCTCGGGAGTTTTGGGAGCTGCTTTCTTTTTTCCTAAAGAACCGAATATCTTACCTTCAAGTGTGATAATAAGAGAGATAAATGCAAGCGAGCAAAACACGATTCCAAGTCCTAACACAGTGTTTTCCAGAGCTTTGCCCATTGTAATATCTTCAACCACTTCTTCAGCTACTGTTTCGGCAAGGAAAACCATATTGTTTAACAAATATGCCATAGCTACACCTCACTTAAATAGTTCCATGCTTCTTATCGGGACGGCCCTCTTCCTTTAAATAGAGCATCTCAAAAGCATAAACGAGGTTCTTTCTTGCTGAATCAGCTGTGATGATGTTATCAACATAACCACGTCTTGCTGCAGCTTCAACAGAGATCTGAGACTTGATCATAGCTTCAGCATCAGCCTTAGCTGTCTTATCTCCGTCAGCAGCTACGATCTGAGCTGCGAGCTCGGGCTTCATAGGTCCCACTAAAGCACCATCAAGTGCAAATACCATATCTGCACCGAGTGCCTTTGAATTCATGATAGTATATGCAGAACCGATAGCCTTGTCTACGATGAGGTTAACCTTCGGTACTGTTGCATTTGCAAATGCAGCTGTAAGCTTTGCTGCAGCTGTAGCCATTCTCTTCTCTCCGTCGAGACAGCAGTTGCAGAAGCCTTCAGTATTTGTAAGAGTAAGTACAGGTATATTAAATGAATCACAGAAGTTAACGAATGTAAATGCCTTTCTCATGCCGTTTACGGTAAGAAGTGCATCGAACTTTTCTGATGCCTTTCCGTCATCACCTAAAACTGCAGTTCTGTTGGCTACTACACCTACTGTAGCGCCGTCCAGCTTGATAAAGCCTGTAACCATTGACTTTGCGAAATCCTTCTTTAACTCGAAGAATGCATTGTCATCACCTATGCTTGCCGCTGCCTTGGCACCGTCAACAAGAAGTGATGCAAATTCGGGTGTCTCACGGTTAAGATCATCTGTAGACTCAGCTGCAACAGCCTCATCCTCATTGCAGGAAGGAATAAGAGAAACAAGCTCTCTAACTGCATTGATAACGTCTACGTCATCCTTGCCTACATAGTCGATCTCGCCGCACTCTGCCTTAAATGCTGCAGATGCCGAATCACACTTGCCTTCGTTATTGCCCTTGATAGCATTGGGAGTGTTAACAAAAAGCTTAGCTTCTTCAGTAGCAAATACGAAATCATTCATATTAGCTGATACACCGAGTCCACCGCCGCACTTTCCAAATACAACAGCTATCTGAGGGATAAGACCTGAAGCCATTGACTGTCTGGCCATGATCTCACCGAGACCCTCTAAAGCATCGGTAGCTTCCTCAAGTCTTAAACCTGCACAGTCAATAAGACCGATAACAGGGGTACCGCACTTCATTGCAAGATCATAAACATTAGCGATCTTCTTTGCATGCATCTCGCCGATAGTTCCGGCAAGTACTGAAGCATCCTGGCTGTATACATATACAGGTGCTCCGTTTATTACGCCGTATCCGGTGATAACACCATCTGAAGGCGCATCTTTTGTCTGTAGATTAAAATCGGTATTTCTCTTTGTAACAAGTGCTCCGATCTCTACAAAACTGTTGTCGTCCAGCAGCGTGGCAATACGGTCACGAGCGGACAATTTTGTTGAGTTACTCATCGTTTACCTCCATGATTAAAATTTTTCCAATTTTCACCAAATACCATTATACAGATTAAAATTTGTTTTGCAACATCTTTTTTTTAAAACAAAAAAAATGTCCGCATAAAGCGGACATTTGTATATAATTAATTATGTGGTTCTATTGGTAAATCCTTTAAATCTATCGATCAGTCAGCGAAAATAAGACCGTCAAAGAGATCCCATACAGCTGTTCCGTTGATATACATGAAGTTTTCGTCCATCATGAACATACCCCATTCTCCGTTATCGGTGGTAAAGAACACAAGTCTGTCACCGTCTGTCTTCTTAGGATATATCTTTTCTCCGGCTGTAAGTTCTACCTCAATATCAAACTCTCCGGGTGCTGCCGACTCTTCATTAAACATATGCTCCGGATCGATCATACCTGCCTTGAAATCCTGCTTTAAGGTAAGTTCAAATCCGCTGTTGTAATCCATGTACTTATTTACACGTTCAAACTCTCCGTCATCATTAAGGCGGTATTTTCCGGTTACAAAACTGGTACCGAGCAGATCGGTTCTGGTGATGGCGTTAAAGCCGTCGGGGTTAAATACTGTCTTATATGAATAGTCATAATCCCATTCTTCTTCACCGTAATTACCTTTGATACCGACAGGAGAAAGACCGTATTCGTCCTGGATCTTAACTACAATACCATCATCACCTATAGCAAGAACATACATTTGATCATCCTCACTGTCCTGCAGCAGATGTAAAATGACGAAGGTAGTCTCATTGATATCATTCCTGTACAGATATATATCATCTTCGTATCCGTAAATAGATTCATCCTCAAAAACAGACTCTCCGTTTATGTCTATTCCGATACCCTGGAAGTCGCCCCACTCATCATATTCAAGAGCGTGTACGTTTAAGGTATCAAACTCTCCGTCATTATCTGTTACCAGGTTTCTGACTTCCACTTCATTTCCTAAAGATAAGGTTCTCATGTACTTATCGGGTACTGTACAATACTTTTTCTTAAACAGACCGACAAGTCTGGGTTCACCGTCATCTACAAGTATTGACTCATAGAATGAGAAGCTTACAGACAGATTGCCGTCAGCATATGAAGATCCATCAAGTTCAGCAGGTGTGAAATAAAAAGTAACACCCTCATTACTGATCGCAAATTTGATCTTATCAGTTTCGATCTGTTCTTTTATATAAGCTGTAATATTCTCAAAGAATTCAGCGTCGTCTTCTGTCCAGATATGATCGTACTTCCCGGTTAATCTGTACACGATCATCTCACCGAGTGAGTCACAGTCGTTACATACATCGGAAATTCTGAGACGTTCTCCGGTAGCGGTGTCAAACGATACGCCACTCTTAGCGGTATAAGGGTGTGCTCCTCCGGCATAACTTGAATTTACGTTCTCAAGACTTACTACATATGAATCAGATCTTAAAACATTATAGCTGTCATATGTAAAGTATAAGAAATCCTCAGTCTCACCGAATTCTGTAAGCATATCACGGTAATTTCTCATTTCCGACATTACCATTTCTTCATCGGATGCTCTTAAGTTATCCAGTGTAGATGCAAGATTGGGATATCTTACTCTGTCTTCTTCGTTGATAAGTAAGGGATTAAAGCTTACTTCGATCGTTTTACGGAAGTTTTCGGTATCATCTGACCATTCTTCATCCGATTTTTCTGCTATACCTACCGCGATAAACTCGGGTGTGTCATAGTCTATGTCCTCATCCGCATATTTTCCTGTATTAACTTCAGGATCCTCTGTAGGTGTGGGCTCTTCCGTAACTGTAGGTTCTTCTGTAGGTGTAGCCGTAGGCTCTTCGGTAGGAGTGATCTCTACAGTAGGGGTAGGCTCCTCGGTAGGAGTAACCTCTTCGGTAGGTGTAGCGGATACTTCTTCCGTATCATCATTGTTACGACGTCTTCTGCCCTGTGTGTCTTCTTCCCCGCTGTCACCGGAGCAGGCTGAAAGCACCATGGCCATGATAAGCAGACAAACTGTCAGTAAAACTTTAAGCTTTTTCATTTTTTTCTCCTTGTTTCCTATAATAATACATTAATGTCCGATATCTTAGATGCATGATCGGTACATATGATTACAGAATAAGATAATATCACATCAGGTACATAAAAGTAAACTGTCATTTTATATAGTTTTATCATGTATCGATCAATAATTTAAGTGCATTTTTTATACTGTCCTGTCTGAAACCCTTTCTGAAGGCTGCCGCCATCAGTTTCTGCCGTTCTTCATATGTAAGTTCTTCTGTATCTTTACTTCCTAACTTTTTTCTAACAAAGTTAAGCGCAGCCTTGAGTTCCGGATCTTCCGCCTCACCGTCCTCGGTTATATTA
The DNA here is from genome assembly GCA_017616055.1 of Ruminococcus sp. Lineage (GTDB taxonomy): Bacteria > Bacillota > Clostridia > Oscillospirales > Ruminococcaceae > Ruminococcus. The sequence continues at coordinate 109 of JAFZYX010000261.1, read as the reverse complement.
TCATATGCCATATCTATGGTTTCGGAGTTTATCCCCTTTTCTTCCAGTTTGTATCTTATCTCCTTTTCACTGGAGTAGTCCATTTTCGTCCTGATATAGCTTTCCGCGG
>JAFZYX010000260.1 GCA_017616055.1 Ruminococcus sp. | reverse complement strand
GCTGTCAAAGTATGAGGAACTGCGCAGAGTATGTCCTAAGTGTAATTATCACGGCAGGTTATCCTCAAACGAGCGTATCGCTATTACTGTAGACAAGGACAGCTTCAAGGAATTTAACGGAAGAATGAGAGGAGCAGACCCACTCAACTTTCCAGACTATCTAGAAAAGCAGACAGAGCTTCGCGCAAGCACTGGTCTCAGCGATGCGGTTATAACAGGTACGGCAACTATCAAAGGTTCGCCTGTAGTTATAGGAGTAATGGATTCACGTTTTATGATGGGATCTATGGGTAGTGTAGTAGGTGAGAAGATAACACGTGCATTCGAGTATGCGACAGAGCGCAAGCTTCCCGTGGTGATGTTTACGGCTTCAGGCGGAGCGCGTATGCAGGAGGGAATAGTCTCTCTCATGCAGATGGCCAAAACATCCGGTGCAGTAAAGCTTCACAGCGAAGCTGGCGGATTATATATTTCGGTAATGACTGATCCTACAACAGGTGGAGTTACTGCAAGTTTTGCTTCTCTGGGAGATATTATCATAGCCGAGCCCAAGGTGCTTATTGGCTTTGCAGGCAGAAGAGTGATAGAGGGAACTATCAAGCAGAGACTTCCTGAAGACTTCCAGCTTGCCGAGTTCATGTATGAAAAAGGCTTTGTGGATATGATAGTAGAGCGCAGAAAGCTCAGAAGCGTGCTTTCACACCTTCTGAAGCTTCATGGATATACCCCTAAGGAGGCATGAGCATGGAAGACAAAAGAACAGCATGGGAACGCCTTCAGCTCATACACACTAAGGGCAGACCTACTATAAAGGATTATATTCCTCAGATATTTACGGACTGGTATGAAATGCACGGAGACCGCCTTTTTGGAGATGACAGGGCAATCATAGGCGGTATTGCAAGACTTGATGGTATGCCTGTTACGATCATAGCAGAGGTGAAGGGCAGGGATCTCAACGAGAATAAAGCCTGCAATTTTGCAATGCCACATCCCGAGGGCTACAGAAAAGCGCTTAGAATTGCAAGACAGGCAGAGAAGTTCCATCGTCCTGTGATATGTTTCATAGATACACCGGGTGCATTCTGTGGAGTAGCTGCTGAGGAACGTGGACAGGGTGAGGCTATCGCAAAGAATATAGCAGAGTTCATGACTTTGAGAACGCCTATAATTTCTATCGTCCTCGGCGAGGGAGGAAGCGGTGGCGCACTTGCGCTAGGCGTATGTGACGAGCTTGCAATGCTTGAGAACGCAGAATACTCGGTATTGTCTCCGAGAGGCTTTGCAAGTATCCTTTGGAAGGACGCTTCACGCGAACAGGAAGCCAGCGAGATTATGAAGATAACGGCTGAGGATATGGTGCGTTTAGGTGTTGCAGAAGCTATAATTGAAGAGCCTCTAGGAGGCGCTCATAACGATTTAGACAAAATTTCAGAAAATATAAAGGAATATTTGTCACAAAAAATACCTGAAAAATGCAAAAAAGATATTGACGTTTTGCTTAAAGAACGCTATACTAAATTTAGAAAAATCGGAGCGTTCACTGAATGAACCGATTTTGACAAAAATATAAAGAAAAATAAAAGAAAAAATGGAGGACCAAATAATGATTTTTGAAAAACTCAAAGATATTATTGCAGAACAGCTCAGTGTGGAGGCAGACGAAGTAAACCTTGATTCAAACATTCAGGACGATCTCGGAGCTGATTCTCTCGATGTTGTTGATCTCATTACAACTATCGAGGATGAGTTTGATCTTTCTATCCCCGACGAGGCAGTAGAGGAGATCAAGACAGTAGGAGATATCGTAAACTATATCGAAAAGAATACAGACGCTGAATAATGAGCGTATTAATTCCCCCGACAGATGTCGAGGGAATTTTTTTATTGATACCGTTTTGAAATTATGGTAATATATAAGAGAAAAAATTTTTATTGGACCTTGCAGCACTTTCGTATTTCGCTCCGAATGTTGTTTATGAAGGTCGATTTTCTATAATATACAGCAGGGAGGGATGAACATGACAGGAAATGAGTTGAAAGAGCTTATCAGTAAATCTCCTGCGGAATGCCACAGGAAGCTGATGAAGGAATATGGAAGATATGTTTATGCAATGGTATTCAATAGGCTGAGAAGCAGCGGTACGCATGAAGACGTGTAGGAATGTGTCTGCGACGTATTTACGGATATATTCATAAAATTTGAGTACGAAGAGAAATACGTCAGCGATATAAAGGGATATATCGGAATTGTTGCTAAACGCACAGCGATAGATCGTTTCAGGAGTCTTGCCGCCGAAAACAGCCATAGTGCATATGCAGATGAAGAGAATATGGCAGATCTTGTTTCCGATTTCACCGTGATGCTCCTGTATATAAAATAATGTACGATAAGCTGAAAGGAAGTTAAAAATGAATAATGTTAAAGCAAGTGTAGACAGGTTTGGACATAAAGTCAGCGTAAATGTAACTGTGTGGCCCAGGGCTTTACTGACTGCATTTCTTTTCATTCTTATGGCAGGAAATGTTATGGGATGCAGCAACGATTCTTCTGCCCAAAGCCATGATACCATAGAGATAGCAACTGTTCTTACCGCTGAAACGACAGCAACTGTAACAGAAACAACAGTTGTGACGACGGCTATAACTACAGTGTCTCTGTATACAACAACGACTTTTGTCGAGCCCGATGCGGATGATATGTCGTTTGATACTGAATTGGGGGCTTTAGCCTTTGAGATGAGCGAAAAGGATGACCAGCTCCTTCCACTTATCATAGGAGCAAGTGTCGAATACGATTACAATGACTATATTATGTTTTCTCTTGATCCCTCATTAAATCGCAGCTGTCCTGATCCGACAAATGATAGTAATGTGCTGGAAAACAAGGTGCTTTACGTCCATGTAACAGACAGCCGTTTCAGCTGCTGGGATGACATAGTCAAATATTTAAGGAATGTTTATTCTGCAGACTGCGAAAGGATGAAAGGATTTACCGGTGCATTCGCAAGGGAAAATGCGGTATTTGATGATGTTGAGACAAATGATATGCTCGGAGAGGAGCATTTACGCGGATTTATAGAATACAAGGGTAGGCTGTACAGGATGATCTCAGGAGGAAAGAGCTATAACACAATGTCTACTGATGTTTTTCCGGCTATAATAGAAAACAGGAAGGATACAGGATTTACAGCGTTTGTCCCACTGCTTGATTATGGTGTTCTTGACGATGAGGTGATCAGCAATATGGCTTTTTCCTGCAAAGAGGTAAGATTAATAATTGATCCTGAATATAACGACTGGCGCATTGATGAAATAATATACCACGACAGACCAGTTTACAGGGATTTGTATGAAAAGCTGAACGGCTGATATCTGAAAGCCCCGATTTTAAAAGTCGGGGCTTTTGCCTGCTTTTAACAAAAAAGCGACAGTATGTCCCTGAAAATTGCACTTGCAATTGATAATTTAAAGTGATATAATAGAAGTTGTAGGATTTTTCACAAGTAATTCAAGAGGATATTTATGAAGAATATTAAGATAATCACAGGGCATTACGGTAGCGGAAAGACCAATTTTTCTGTTAATCTTGCGGTAAAAGCCGCAGCAGAGGGGAAATCTGCTGCCATAGTAGATCTTGACATTGTTAATCCCTATTTCAGGACAGCTGATTTCAAGGACCTTTTTGAGGAAAAGGGGATAAGGCTTATAGCTCCCGATTTTGCAAGAAGTAACCTTGATATTCCGTCAATACAGTTTGACGTTGTGGAGCTTGCAACCGATGAGGATTGCCTTATCATTGACGTGGGTGGTGACGATGCGGGAGCTGTTGCTCTCGGACGCTATGCGGAAGCACTTGAGCAGTTCAAGGACAGTATAGAGATGTACTACGTCATAAATCAGCGCCGCTATCTTACAAATACCGCTGATGAAGTTACGAAGCTAATGTATGAGATAGAGGCGGCAGCACGTATGAAGCATACGGCTATTGTCAACAATACAAACCTTGGTTGTGAGACTACTCTTGACATAATTGAGCAGTCAAGGAGTTTTGCTGAGGAAACCTCAAAAATTACGGGACTTCCGGTTATATATACGGTCTATCCTGAGGAAATCGCGGAAGACGTAAATAAGACAGACAAATTTGCTGCAAAGATATATGTTAAGCCCATTTGGGGGTGACAAAAATTCGGAATGCGGAATTTAGCTGAAACGGCATGATTCTGGATTCCGAACCCCGAATTCCTTATTTGACCATAAATCATTATTTCATCTGAAAGGAGAAAAAAGTGTATGGCTAAAATGACAGTAATTACCGAGCGCTGCAAGGGCTGCGGTTTGTGTACAGCTGCCTGTCCTAAGAAGATTGTTGCACTTCAGAAGGAAAAGCGTAACAAGAAGGGATATTTTTACGCAGAATGCACTGACCAGTCAGCATGCATAAGCTGTGCAATGTGTGCAACTATGTGTCCTGATTGCGCTATCGTTATTGAAAAATAATCTATATTCGTTGAAAGGAGCTGTTTAGCTTTGGAAAGAAATCTTATGAAGGGTAACGAAGCGCTGGCAGAGGCTGCTATAAGAGCAGGCTGTAAATGCTTCTTCGGATATCCTATCACTCCTCAGACAGAGCTTGCCGCTTATATGGCAAAGCGTATGCATAAGGCAGGCGGTGTATTCTTACAGGCAGAGTCCGAGATTGCCGCAATAAACATGGTACTCGGAGCTGCTTCTACAGGCGTCCGTGCAATGACTTCTTCGTCCTCACCAGGAATTTCACTGAAGAGCGAGGGCGTATCATACATAGCAGGTTCAGATCTTCCTGCTGTTATAATCAACGTAGAGAGAGGCGGCCCGGGTCTCGGCGGTATACAGCCTTCACAGGCTGACTACTGGCAGGCTACAAAGGCACTCGGCCACGGCGACTTCCAGCTTCTCGTATATGCTCCTGCATCAGTACAGGAAATGGTAGACTATGTCGTAAAGGCTTTCGACCGCGCCGACAAGTATCGTATGCCTGCAATGATCCTTGCAGATGGACTCCTCGGACAGATGATGGAGCCTGTTACATTCCCAGAGATCAATCCAGAGGCTTATGACAAGAGCGGCTGGGCTGCAAACGGTCACAAGATGAAGAGAGAGCATCACATAATTAACTCTCTCTACCTTAAGCCTGATGAGCTTGAAAATTCTATCCTTGAGCGTTACAAGAGATACGAGATAATCAAGGAAACAGAAACAGAGGCAGAGCTTTATCTCACAGAGGACTGCGATATACTTGTATGTGCATTTGGTGCAACAGCAAGAGTTGCAAAGTCTGCTGTAAACGACGCAAGAGCACAGGGCATCAAGGCAGGTCTCTTCCGACCAAAGACATTATGGCCGTTCCCTGTAAAGGAAATCAACGAAGCTGCAAAGAGTGCAAAGAAGCTCCTCAGCGTAGAGATGTCAATGGGACAGATGATAGACGATATCAAGCTTGCTATCAATTGCTCAAAGCCTGTTGAATTCTTCGGAAGAACAGGCGGCGTTATTCCTTC
>JAFZYX010000259.1 GCA_017616055.1 Ruminococcus sp. | reverse complement strand
CTTATATGCGATTTCTGTTCGTCAGACCAGAGGTTTGCTTACAGCTTCCTTCAGATTCCGCCTCACGACGGACACCCTTGCTGTTCGGCTATACACTTCCCACTATCTGGGCGTGTTCGGGACTTTCACCCGTTAGATTGTGCCCATGTCGGGCAAACAAACAAATGAGCCTCCTTTTCAGGAAGCTCATCTGCCATGATATAGGGATTATTGGGGATTTAATAATTTAATGTTGGGGTAAACATTAAACTACCATGAAAATCAGCCTCGGGATATTCTCCCTCAGCATCTTTATTATATCATACATTTATGTAATTTGTGTGAAAAAGTTGAATGAGCAGCACAGAAAAAAAGTAACGCATTCTCCTGCAAATTATGCATAATGCACAAGCAGCATTCATAATCTACACCTTATTTAAACTTGTAGTATTTTTTTGTAATCGAATAATCACCTGTATTTTACAATTTCGCCCTTTGACGTACCTCCTTATAAGTTCACAGGAACGTCAGTAAAGCGGCTAATTCAGCTAATTCTGCTTTTTCACATCACTTATCTTGAACCAGAAAGTCGAACCTTTTCCAAGAGTGCTTCTAACTCCATAATCGTAATTGTGCATTTTCAATACAGCTTTAACGATAGAAAGACCCAGTCCTGTACCGATAACTTCTCTTTTATGATTCTCAGAACGATAATATTTATCAAAAATAAGCTTTATCTTATCCTCTTCAATACCATCTCCTGTGTCCTCCACCTCTACAATAACGCCATCCTCCGTATTAATTTGCCTAACAAATACCTGTTTATCGTCTCCTGTATAGTTTATAGCATTGTTAATCAGATTGTAGATAACCTGCTCGATCTTAACTGTATCACAGCAGACTATCCTTTCCTCATCAGGAGTAAAATTGATAGTATAGCCGTTTTTATCAGAAAGTCCTTTGAAGCGTTCAATTATCTCGCTTAGCTTGCCTCTTATACCGAATTCAGAAGGAGTAAGTTTCTGACGACCACTCTCAAGCTTTGAAAGATCCAACATATCATTTACAAGCAGAGCGAGTCGATCTGTTTCACTGATGATTATCTCAAGATGCTCATTACGCTTGACAGGGTTATCTCCTGAAAGATCACGTATCATTTCGGCATATGCTTTCAACATGGTGAGTGGAGTTCTCAAATCGTGAGAAACATTTGCAATTAGGTCTCTCTGCATCATGTCCACCTTCGAAAGCTCTTTTTCTGCATATGTAAGAGTATCCGCAAGCTTTTTGGCTTCAAGGTAACCTCTTCCATCAAATTTAGTTGTAAAATCACCCTTAGCAAGCCTTTCAGCAGACTTTGTTATCCTATCTATTGGTGTGGAGATTCGTTTTGCAAGATACAGAGAAATAATGAACGCAATAATGATAAGCAATATTGTTATAAGCATGAGTTGTCTTTTTATAATGGCAACTGTAGCCTCCACCGGAGCCAAAGCTGAATTGATTATAAGGTAGCCTTGTGGAGATTTTGCCGAACCAAGCCTCATGCCACATATTAGCATTGGTACGCCTGTACGTTCGTTTTTCGGCATTTTTTTAATAATACCATCAGTCGAAGAGTCTATCTCGTCAATGAGACTGTTGTTCTCACTATTAGGATTGTGTATCATACAGTCTGCAAGTACATGTTTCTTATATATATGTCTACCGTATCTGTCCGTAACCTCCACACAAAGCTCATTTTCGAGGCCGACTTCGTCAACTGTATGGTAAAAATCGTCTTTGTTGTCATTCATAAAGGATTCCGCGATAATATCCATGCTTTCCACAGCAGTACGCGCCTTTATTCCTTTATAGAAGCGTTCAAGAAAAAATATCTGGAATATCCACAGAAGAGCTAGAACTATTATCGTAAATATTACAAAATACAACCATATTTTGAATTTCAGGGATATTTTGCTCTTAGCATGTCTGATATGTTTAATCGGCTTCAAACTTATATCCCATTCCTCTCAATGTAACTATGAATTTTCTATACTCGCCAAGACTATTTCTGAGCATTTTTATATGCGTATCAACAGTTCTGTCATCACCGAAGAAATCATAGCCCCAAACCTCTTCAAGCAGTTTATCTCTTGAAAGGGCGATATTCTTATTTTTCACAAGATAGAATAAAAGATCATACTCCTTTGGTGTCATGGATGCCTTAGTACCATTGACATACACCTCACGTCCAGCAATATCGACTTCAAGCCCCTCAAATGTATATTTATCAGGAACAGTATTCTCTTCTTGACGTGTATTTCTCTTCATAACAACCTTAACCCTAGCCATAAGCTCTTTAGGAGAAAAAGGCTTTACAACATAATCATCGATACCTATCTCAAATCCGAAAAGTTTATCATACTCCTCACCCCTAGCTGAAAGCATAATAACAGGGATATTCTTAGTCTTATGTATCTCCTTGCATGCGGAATATCCGTCTAGTCTAGGCATCATAACATCCATTATTATTAAATCGTAATCGTTTTCGTGACAGAGATTAATCGCTTCCATACCATTTTCAGCTTCTGTTACCTCATAGCCTTCGAATTCAGCATATTCGCGCACTACCTTTCTTATATTGATTTCATCGTCCACAATAAGGATATGTGCCATAAATTACCTCCGTGTTCTTAAATACATGTGTATTACGTTTAATTTAGTAAATGTACAGCCTTTGGCTGTTCTTCATTTCTATTATAACATTATATTTGACAAAAGTGTATATTACGTGATATTTTCTTGTGAATTTCCGTCAATTTTATCAAATTTGTTAGAGGAGTTAAATTTATAATTGACTTTTTCGTTTATTATTGCTATAATAATTATGGGTGAATATGTTTGGAGGGAGGTTGTGCCTGATGAGTAAAGAATCTGATAAGAATAAAGATAAAAAAAGCACCAAAGTAAAAAGCGTATCAAGCAACTTTAATCCAATTGCAGCAGCTTTAATAATTGTTATTGCAAGTGCTCTTGTAATAGGCTACTGCATTTTAAATCCAGACTACGCAAAATCAACTCTTATCATATATGTCTGCACTATGGTGTGTGCAACTTTGATTCTTGCTATTTCTGGATGGATTTATCAGAACACCAAAACCTCTTTGGACGTTAATGATGTCATAAAGATAACTGAAAACCTCAATACCGAAATGATAATCTGGTCCGAGGACTTTTCGTTCGTATATATAAACAAGAAGCTTCGTGAGCTTCTCGGTATAACATCGGACTATTCCGACAAAAAAGAAGGAGTTTGGGCTGCTTTCGGCATTAATACTCCTGATTCCACAGCGCTTGAGCGTATAGTTGGAAGCAATTCCTACGAATCCACCTTCCGAAATCCCAGCGGAACTCTTGTTTCAATTGCATGGAGCACTTCAAAAGTTAAGAGATACAAAAAGCGCGACGTTTACCTCAGTACAGGATTCAACCTCACTGAACTCAAGAAAATGAGACTTAACCTTGCAAATGCAAACGATTTCTTCCACTCCTCTATGGAGCTTGCAGAAATTGGTCTCATTATGAGCACTGACAGACGAGTATTCCGAGCTTCTCCTGAACTATCACATATGTTGGGATTGAAGAACAGTTCCATAAATGTTAACGAGCTACGCTCCATAATACATCCAAATGACAGGCTCCAATTCGATGGAGCGATCCGAAACAAGGACATAACAGTATCTAAAAACCTTGAAATGAGACTAAAGAGTGCTGACGGATCTTACCGCTGGTATTCTTTCCGATTAAAGTCCATAATTGGAACAGGCAATAGCGCCCCACTTTTCGGCGGAGCTGTTATTGACGTGACCCAGAAGCACGAAAAGGATATGCTCATCGAGCGCCTTGCGTACATGGACGATGTTACCGAAATTGCCAACCGCAACAAGCTAGTTGTAACAGGTCAAGAGATATATGATTCCTGTAAGATACTAGACTATTCTTTCTGGATAATCGTCCTCGATATCGACCGTTTTCATATTATTAATGACACGTGCGGCTACACTAACGGCAACTTCGTACTTAAAAATTTCGCACACATTCTATACAAATATGTAACTCCTGGTGGTCTTGCAGCAAGAATAAGCGGAGATAATTTCGCTCTTCTGCTGAGAGACTACGGCGACGAAGAAATGCCCACAAGGACAGTCAAAGCAATACAAGAAGATTTCACAAGACTCGCAGTAGACGATTTTGCCTCTATAAGTCTTACCTGTTCGGCTGGCTACTCAAAAATGCCCGAAGACGGTGGTTCATTCCTTGAAGTCATGGAGCACGCAGAATTCGCCCTCAAATCCAATGCCGGCATTCAGGGCAGCATCTGCGGCTACGAGCCGAGTATGCATGATTCCATAATTGGTAATACCGAACTAGAAAAAGCTCTCGCACTTGCTATTGATAATAACGAACTTCAACTATACTATCAGCCGAAGATAGACCTTTCATCGGGCAAAATTATGGGCGTAGAAGCTCTTATACGCTGGATAAAGCCAGATGGTTCTGTAATAACCCCAGATTCATTCGTACCTATCGCTGAAAGCTCGCATCTTATCGGTAAAATCAGTGAATTTGTACTTAATGAAGGCTGCCGACAAAATAAGCTATGGCAGAAAATGGGCTATTCCCCAATAGTTATGTCCATCAACTTTGCTTCCTCAGACTTCTATCAGACTGATCTCAAAGAAAAGGTATTTGAAGCTCTTGCTCGTTCTGCTCTCGATCCTCAGTGGCTCGAGGTCGAGCTCACGGAAAGTCTCGCTCTTAGCGATATCGATTTCGCTGTAGACCAAATGAACAAAATCCGTGATCTCGGTGTAAAGCTTGCAATGGACGACTTCGGAAAGGGCTATTCATCACTTAGCTACTTACAGGTCCTTCCAATCACACTCCTCAAACTTGATCGCTCGTTCATTACTGATATCGAGCATGACAATATCGCATACGAGATAGTTTCAGCGGTAATACGTATCGCAAAGTCCAAGAAAATAGAGACTATCGCAGAGGGTATCGAAAACAACGTTCAGGAATCCATACTTCGTATGGCAGGCTGTGATTATGGCCAGGGTTACCTCTATGGTCAGCCTATGCCCCCCGAAAAGATACTCGAGTTTTTTGAGCTGAATGAAAAACGCGATATTAAGCAATAAAATATAATACTACACAGGGAGGTCATAAATATGAAAAGAAGAATAGGCATCCTTACAAGCGGTGGTGACTGCCCCGGACTTAATGCAACTATCAGAGGAGTTGCTAAAGCCTGCTATGAACGCTTCGGCGAAGAAAATGTTGACATTGTCGGCATTTCTAACGGATACTATGGACTTATCAACAATCTTTGCAAGGATATGTCTCCATCTTCATTTTCAGGAATACTCACACAGGGTGGAACAATTTTCGGAACAAAGCGTCAACCGTTCAAGATGATGCAGGTTATAGGCGAAGACAATATCGACAAAGTTAAAAATATGAAGGAGACCTACAAAAAGCAGAAACTTGACTGTCTCCTCACCCTCGGTGGAAACGGCACTCACAAGACCTCAAAGCTTCTTGCTGACGAGGGACTCAACGTTATCGGACTTCCCAAGACAATCGACAATGATATATATGGTACAGACGTAACATTCGGCTTTCATACAGCAGTTGACATTGCAACAGATGTGCTTGACAGACTTCATACAACAGCCGCAAGCCACTCCCGTGTACTTCTCTGCGAGATAATGGGAAACAAAGCCGGCTGGCTTACACTAAACGCAGGTATTGCTGGGGGAGCTGACGTTATCATAATCCCAGAAATTCCCTATGATATAGACAAAATATGTGACGCAGTTATGGCAAGAAGTGCCAATGGAAAAACATTCTCCATAGTAGCAGTTGCTGAGGGAGCTTTCGATATCAATGAGGCTCAGATGAAAAAAAAGGAACGTGCAAAAAAGCGAGCAGAGGTTGGTATTCTTACCGCTACCAACCGTATTGCTGCTCAAATACAGAACAATACAGGTCTTGAAGCCCGTGTATGCGTTCCAGGACATATGTTAAGAGGCGGAGCACCAAGCGCATACGACCGCGTGCTTTCCACACAGTTCGGAGTTCATGCCGCTTACCTTATAGCAAAGGAACGCTATGGCAGAACAGTTGCCAAGATAGGCAATAAAATAACCTCTAACAAGCTTGAGGATATTGCAGGCAAGACAAAATTCGTAGATGTCGAGAATCATCTCGTTATCGCAGCACGTGATATCGGAGTATCATTCGGTGACTGACAATATATATGATAACATCCCCGAAACAGCGCATAGTGAAATGCTGTTTCGGGGATTCTATCTTTTATACAACATCACACTTGATGTTATAACATAAATAAGGCTCAAGGTATTTACTGTTTGTATTATATACAATATAAAATACTAATATTATAAATTGATATGTCGACACAATTCCCTATAAACAGCTACTTTCATCTATTTTTATTGATTTGAGTATTTAAAAATATTCTTTTTTCAAAAAAACTATTCCCAAAAGTCTTGTAATGTGATATAATTATTATATATCTGTTCAGGAGGTATTACAAATGAAAGAAATGGAACTTTACAGCCTTTGGTGTGAAAATGCCAAAGAAGACGCTGATCTACAGGCTGAGCTCTCGGGGATAAAGGGCGACAGCGACGCAATTAGCGACAGATTTTATCGTGATCTTGAATTTGGTACAGGCGGACTTAGAGGAGTCATAGGTGCTGGTACAAACCGTATGAATATCTATACCGTAAGACGCGCTACACAGGGATTTGCAGACTACCTCAATCAGGAGTACAATAACCCCAGCGTAGCAATTTCCTACGACAGTCGTATCAAAAGCGACATTTTCTCAAAGGCAGCTGCAGAAGTGCTTGCAGCTAACGGTATAAAGGTTCATATATACGATGAGCTTATGCCTACTCCCTGCCTTTCATTTGCAGTAAGAGCTCTTAACTGCCAGGGTGGTATCATGGTAACTGCCAGCCACAATCCTGCCAAGTACAACGGTTACAAGGTTTACGGAGAAGATGGTTGCCAGATTACTCTCAGAGGAGCTGAGATAATCCTCGAAAAGATAAACTCTCTTGATATATTTAATGATGTTAAGAAGGCTGACTTCGATGAAGAACTAAAAAAAGGTACAATCTCCTACATCAGTGCCGAAATCAAAGAAGCTTTCTATAATAATGTTCTCGCAGAGGGCATAAACACTGACCTCTGTGCTTCGAGTGGACTCAAGGTGGTATATACACCTCTCAACGGAACAGGAAATAAACCTGTGCGTGAAATACTCAAACGTATCGGAATTACAGACGTTACAGTAGTCAAAGAGCAAGAGAATCCTGATGGTAACTTTACTACTTGCCCTTATCCGAATCCTGAGATACGTGAGGCTTTACAAGTAGGTTTGAGTTACTGTGACAAGGTAAAGCCTGATCTTCTTCTTGCTACAGATCCAGACTGTGACCGTGTAGGTATAGCAGTTCCGGACGGTAAAGGCGGATATGCCCTGTTCTCTGGAAATGAAGTAGGAGCTATGCTTCTTGAGTACATCTGTGAGCAGCGTATAAGAAAAGGAACAATGCCAAAAAATCCTATTGCTGTAAAAACTATCGTTACTACTGACATAGTAAATCTAATCGGCAAGGAATATGGAGTAGAGATCATTGACGTTCTCACAGGCTTCAAGTTCATAGGCGAACAGATAGGCTTTCTCGAAGCAAAGGGAGAGGAAAAACGTTATATATTCGGATTTGAAGAGAGTTACGGTTACCTTTCTGGCGGCTATGTAAGAGATAAGGACGCAGTTGATGCTTCCATGCTTATCTGCGAAATGGCTGCATACTACCGTACAAAGGGCATTTCCCTCATTCAGGCTCGTGAGAATATGTACAAGAAGTACGGAATGTTTCTCCAGACTCTCTATAGCTTTGAATTTGATGGCGAGAGCGGCATGAAACATATGGAAGAAATCATGGCAAAGCTTCGCAATGCTCCACCAACAGTTATCGGTGGTCTCAAGGTAGAGCGCTTCGAGGATTACAAGTCAAGCACATCAAAAGACCTCGCAACAGGCAAGGTTAGTGAGCTTACCCTTCCCAAGTCGAACGTACTTGCATTCTACTTGGAGAACAATTGCAAGGCTATAGTGCGTCCATCAGGTACAGAGCCCAAAATAAAGACCTACCTAACTGCAAAGGCTCCCACACGTGAAGAAGCTGAAGCTATCGAGCAAAAAATCTACGCAGATTTCACTCAGAGTATGAAGTAAAATAACAAAAGGGCGGACTTCGGTTCGCCCTTTATCAAGTAATAACAGGAGCATAAAATGACCATAAATGAAATAAGAGATCTGATTGACCGCTCTCTATTCGCTTCTCTCGGATACACCGACGAACGCGGTAGACAAAACATACGCAGGGTATTCTGCGTATGGCACAAGGGTCTCGGAACTCACCTTATATCCACTAATACAAGTTCCTCGCACGTAAAGAGCCTGTTGAAAAACAGCAATGCCTGCCTTTACTTTTCCGATGATGCTTCATTTGAAGCCGTCTGTCTCTACGGGAAGGCAGAGGTAAGCACTGACAGATATTATAAGGAGCTACTTTGGAACGAGGGCGATGAGAAGTACTACCCTAAGGGCATAGATGATGATGACTACTGCGTGATAGTATTTACCGCAGACAGCGGAAGATACTACAGATACGACGGAAAGGCAGACCTTTTCGCTGATGAAATAACAAAATACGACAAGGAGTGCATACTTGAAAATGGCTATTCCAAAACTCAAAACTGAAAAAAAATTTGTATTAAAGGATCACGGCAGCAAAATCGTATTTTTGATCGGTGCTATACTCGGAGCTATCACGTTCATAGTGATATTCGGTGCTTCCATGATTAACCCTTCCAACACAAACTGGGTACTCGCCTACACAAGCGATGCCACACAACACCACCTCGGCTGGGTATTCTTCAGGAATAGCCCATGGACTTTCCCAATCGGTCTAACCGAAGGGCTCACCTGCGATGGCAAAGTTTCGTGTATGTACTCGGATTCTATCCCGCTTTTCGGATTGATATTCAAGATACTCTCGCCACTCCTTCCCGAGAACTTCCAGTTCCTTGGCCTGTGGGGAGTGATATGCTTCGCCCTTAACGGCGGATTCGGAGCTTCTCTGCTCTACAGAATCAAACCCGATATAGTATTCGCATCCATCGGCTCGCTGTTCTATTCAGCCTTTCCGCCATCCATAAACCGTATCACCCACCACAACTCTCTTGGCGCAATTTGGCTTTTCATCATAGCTATGATACTCTGTCTTGATCATAAGAAAGAGTACAAGCACAAGTTCACTCCCATGATACTTTGGGGTGTAAACTGTATGCTTGCAGTTCTAATACATACCTATTTTGTTCCTATGGTGTTCATTGTCATGATGGGATACGTGATACTAGTAGTCTACAGGGACAAGA
The DNA here is from genome assembly GCA_017616055.1 of Ruminococcus sp. Lineage (GTDB taxonomy): Bacteria > Bacillota > Clostridia > Oscillospirales > Ruminococcaceae > Ruminococcus. The sequence goes on along the minus strand of JAFZYX010000259.1, from coordinate 1,307 downwards.
AACTTAAAAAGGCAATTGCCGTGTTTGGTACTTCGGTTGCTTCTACTATACTGACCTTGTTCATCATAGGAGCCTTCTACGGACAGGGAGGATATACTGACGGTGGTTTCGGCGGATACTCTTCAAATCTTAACACTTTTTTTGACTGCCGTGGACTTTCAAAGTTCCTTAAACCGCTAAATAGTTTTGACGGACAGGGCGAGGGATTCGGATATCTCGGTCTCGGCATGATAGTTTGTGTCATTATTTCACTGATAATCCTTTTAAGCCTTATTGAAAAGAAGGAAGGAAACTTCATAAAGACTGCGCGCGAACTGCGTAAAAAGTATAAAGTCGAATTCTGGGCATTTTTCGTGGTATTCATGGTCAGCTTCTGTTGGGCTGTCAGCAACAGGATAACCCTCAACGGAAGACTCCTACTCGAGATACCTCTCCCACGTCTTATAAGAGGAGGTCTCAGTATTTTCCGTTGTTCTGGACGTTTCATATGGGTAGCCGGTGTACTTGTCATGACATCCGCTATGGCGCTCGTTTCAAAGCTCACCAAGAAGACTGCGATAGTCGCAGTTGCAATATGCTTCATAATTCAGGGCATGGATATCCGTGACTGGTGCAGGACTCTAAATAACCAGTACGCTAAGCAGCCTGCTTATGAATATGCTCTTAAAGACGAAAAATGGGAGGAACTGACAAAAGACACAAAAGAGATTATATTTCTTCCAATGAAGGATGCTTACGGCCTGTATATGCAGATGTACTTTGATTTTGCACAGATGGCAGCTAAAAAGCACATGAGCCTGAGTAGCTTCTACCTTGCACGAATGGACCTCGACTCTGTCAGAGAATACGCACAGGAACAGTACGATCAACTCAAAGCCGGAAACGGCAGGAATGACGTTCTCTACGTATTCTTCGACAAAGAAGACGCTGTTGAGGAGACAGATAATACAAAGGTTTATGAAATCGACGGTTACACTGTCGCTAAAGTTAAATAAAAATAATATTTATATTTGCTATTGACAAATCTGTTACTAAGTGGTATAATTATTGACGCAATGTATAAACTGCACTACTGTCTAAAGGAACTGATGGGCTGCACGGATACAGAAAAAATCTGTGAAAGAGGTGACAATCGTGAAAGAGGGAATCCATCCTGAGTTCAAGAAGACCACAATTACTTGCCATTGCGGTAATGTGATCGAGACTATGTCTACAAAGGAAAACATCAAGGTTGAAATCTGCTCAAAGTGCCATCCGTTCTATACTGGTAAGCAGAAGCTTGTTGATACAGGCGGACGCGTTGACAG
>JAFZYX010000258.1 GCA_017616055.1 Ruminococcus sp. | reverse complement strand
ATCCGCAGTATTACGTTTTTGTTACAAACCGGACAGAAATGGCGATAGTGGATGAGCGATGACGTAAGTCGATGGCCTTTCAAAACATCGATGGTATGGCAAGGTGAGGAAAGACGAGTTTTCCTCGGAACTAATCCCGACTTTGAAAAGTTTAAGCTGACAAACCTAATAAAATAGGGATATGTAGACTTATGAAGGGTTTCATTTACCACCAATTTACCACCGACTTTACAAAAGTCTCCATAAATCTGCTTCAAAAAGTGGTAAATCGTTGGTAAGGTATAATACGAGACATCAAGGCGACTGGATTTTACAATCTGGTCGTCTTTTTTGTACGCTTTTTTCTGACGTTGGTAAATCCTTTTGATTTACCTTATTTTTCAGGCGTTTCAGAGCTTACCACCGACGGCAGAAATACCAACAGATTTTTCTGGAGTATAACGAATAAGGAGCAGAAAAACGACTGATGTACTTCATTGCTGAAACAGGAATTTACCACCGATTATTTAGGAAATCCGATTGAAAAGAACAATATTGCAAACGCAACTTCAAAATGGAACAAGCATCCAAAATAGAGATGATATATCTTTCAATGTTTGGCTATTATGCGAATTGATATATACACACGATATGTGTATAATAGAAGTATAAAATAAATTGCTGTTTAAGCAGAAAAGAGTGATATATAATGGATAATACAATGCGTGAAGTTGCAAATATTTTAATGGGTAAGTACGATTCCCACGAGAAAAAAGAGATAAACCCAACAGACCTTCTTTACGATGTTTTGAAAACAGCTAAATTTGAAATATCATCTGACGGGGACGGAGCGTATAACATTATCGACAAGGAAGATTGGAGTATCTTTGCGGAAGGCGTTCAAACTCCCTCTGAAGTGATGCAAGCTATTTCAGATTGTGTTTCGAGAGCGATGACTCCTGCGGAGAAACAGTCAATTGAATTGGCAGATTTAAAAGAAATAGCAGATAGATTTCAGCCTAAAGATATTGAAATATAAAGAGCGATTAGCAGCCCTTGTCAACTGATAAGGGCTGTTCTTCTATCTTGACTCATACACACAACGGGTGTATAATTGATGATAGATGTGTGTAAATATTTATGGAAAGGAAGTGCATTATGAAACACAGAATCAACATTTCGCTTGACATAGAAATAGCTGAAAAGCTGAAAAGGCTCGCCGAGGAATCGCATCGGAATGTTTCACAATGGATTACGGATAAGGTAATCGAGGCTGATAAGAGCGAAGAAAAGCAGGAGAAGCCTGAAAAGAAGGGGAAGTGATTTTATGGCAAAGGTAAAGACTGAATATGAAGTCGAGGCTATCTTCATCGACCAGCTTGAAAGCATCGGCTATCAATATGTGGATATGGCAAACTACGATGATGTGGTTGTCAATTTCCGTGAGCAGTTCTGCAAGGTGAATGCACAGGCTCTTATTAAAACAAAGGGCGTTGCAGAGCTATCCAACAGTGAGTTTGATAAAATAATGCTCCGACTGGATAATCACACAATCTATGAATCTGCAAAGATTCTGCGTGAAAAATGGATTCTGGAGCTTGATAACGGTAAGACCGTTTATGTGCAGTTCCTTACTGACGATATGGACAGGAACACCTATCAGGTCACACATCAGGTAACAATGGATAAGGCTCACAAGGACGATGTAGAGTACAAAAACCGCTACGATGTGACGGTGCTTATCAACGGTCTGCCGCTCGTTCAAATTGAGTTGAAGCGTTCGGGCGTGGAGCTTAACGAGGCTGTCAATCAAATAAACAGATACCGCACATATTCCTTCAAGGGCTTGTTCCGTTACATTCAGATATTCGTTGTATCAAACAGCGTACAGACGAAGTATTTCGCCAACGCCAACGAGCGTAAGCCTGACGGTACGGAACAGCTAATCTTAAAGTCCCTTGCGTTCTACTGGACAGACAGGGATAACGTGCGTATCAACCGTCTTGGGGAGTTTACCGAGGATTTCTTTGACAAGTTCTCCATAACCGAAATGCTGAATAAGTTTATGGTTATAAAGGAAACCGAACCCGTCATTATGGTTATGCGTCCTTATCAAATATATGCGGTCAAAGAATCTATGGAACGTGTTCTCGGAAGCAATCTTAACGGATTTGTGTTCCATACAACGGGCAGCGGAAAAACGCTTACAAGCTACAAGCTGGCAAGCCTGCTCCGTGATAATCCAAATGTAAATAAGGTGTTCTTCCTGATAGACCGCAAAGACCTTGACGACCAGACCGTTGACGAATACAACAGCTTTGAGGAAGGCTGTGTGGACAATACCGACAGTACCAGACAGCTTGTAGAAGACCTCAAAGACAGCAATAAAACGCTTGTCATTACGACCATACAGAAAATGGCAAATGCGGTCAAGAATGAGCGTTATGCAAAGGCTATGGACGCTCTGGCAGACAGCAAGTGCATTTTCATCATAGATGAATGTCACCGTTCTCAGTTCGGTAAGATGCACGGAGATATTAAAAGGCATTTTAAGAAGGCAAATTATGTCGGCTTTACTGGAACACCTATCTTCAAAGAAAATAAGGGGAGCAATAGCAGAACGACAGCCGATATGTTCTACTCAGGAACGCTGGATGCCTGCATTCACAAATATATGATAAAAGAGGCTATTGCAGACGGAAACGTGCTGCGGTTCTCCGTAGAGTATATGCGTTCTATCAATGCAAACAAGGTCGGCATCGCTGGCTTTGACCCTGACAAGATAGACGACCCCGATTACTGCAAGCGTATGAACGTGGATATTGACAGTCTCTATCACGATAAAGAACGTATTTCTATGATAGCGGACAATATCCTTTCCACACTTGATGCTCACATCAAACCGACAGGCAAGGACATTTATACTGCCCTTTTTGCCGTTGACAAGATACAGACCCTTATGGACTACTATCACGCCTTCAAGGAGAAGAACGATAAAGGCTATAAAATTTGTGCTATCTTCACTTTCCAGCCGAATGAAGACCTATCCGAAGGTCAGGACGAACACTCCGCAAGGTATCTTCAGGAGTGTATGGACGATTACAATAAGCTGTTTGGTAAAAGCTATGACCTTTCAACCTTTGATGCTTACCGCAAAGATATTGCAAAAAGACTGAAGCAGAAGGACTTGCCACAGGTCGATTTACTTATCGTGGTAGATATGTTCCTGACGGGCTTTGACAGCAAGCCGACTAATACCCTGTTCCTTGACAAGAACTTAATATATCATTCTTTGGTGCAGGCGTACAGCCGTACAAATCGTATTGACAAGCCTACGAAGCAGTTCGGACAGATAGTTACATATCGCAACATTAAGAAGGCGCAAGACGAAGCTCTGAAGCTGTTTAGCGGCAGCGGAAACCCGAATGATTATCTGCTCGAAAGCTATGAATACTATGTTTCTGAATATGCGAAACAGGTAGATGCTATCCGTGCGATATGCCCGACAGCCGCAGATTGCGGAAATCTTATCGAGGAAGATAAGCAGAAGGAGTTCATCGTTATTTTCAGACAGCTTGCAAAGGCTCTGGCTACGATGAAAACATTCAGTAAGTTCGATTGGGCTGACCTTGACGTATTTATGGACGAGGAAGAATACACGGAATACAAGACTTGGTATCTGACGTTCTATGATGAACAGAAGGAAAAACGTAAGAAAGGTATGAAAACCGCACTTGCAGACATCGACTTCAGTATTGAGCTTGTCCGCACCGATAAAATCAATGTCGTTTACGTTTTAAATCTCCTGAAGGAAATCAACCGTAACGACAAAGAGGAAATGAAAAAGAGCATCGACCTTATCCTGCGTGAGATTGACCGTTCCGACAATGAAAAGCTGCGTTATAAGACTGCCATTATGAAGAACTTCATCAATTTGAGGTTCTTTGACCTTGACCCTGACGAGGACATCATCAAGGAGTACGAGCAATACGAGCGTGAGGTAATGGAAGAAAACATAAAAAAATTCGCTGAAGAAAATGAACTTCAGGTGGATTTTGTGATAAACATTATGAACGAATACTTTGTCGCAGAGGTCAATGTGACAAAGGAGCGTGTACGCCAGCAGTTAGCGGACTTGAATCTGCCGCTGTTACAGCAGACAAAGCTAATCAACCGCATTATGGCGTATGTAAAGGAAATGTATAACATCTTTACAGCAGAAGGAGTTTGATTTATGTCAGATATAAGCACAAAATCACAAGCGCTTGCAAGGCAGCTTTGGGCTATCGCAAATGATTTGCGAGGTAGTATGGACAGCAGCAAGTTCAAGAACTATATCCTCGGCACTATCTTCTATCGCTATCTTTCAGAGCGTACAGAGAAGTATATGGACGAAATACTGAAGAATGACGGCGTTACATACCGTGAAGCTCTTGCTAATGAAGAACTTGCGGAAGCGGTCAAGGAAATGACTCTCGACCACTTGGGTTATATCATTGAGCCTGACAATCTGTTCAATTCCCTGAATGCAAGAATCGGAGAAGGCAAGTTCAGCATTGAGGACTATGAAAAGGCTATCAGTTCCCTTGTGGGTTCTACTATCGGTCAAGAGAGCGAGGCAGCCTTTGACAAGCTGTTCGATGATATGAACCTTCAGGATAAGGATTTGGGAAAGGAAGTATCACAGCGTACCAAACTTATCGGCAAGGTCATCGGCAAGGTACACGACATCGACTTTGAATTTGAAAATGCGGAGTTTGATGTTCTCGGAACGGCATATATGATTCTGATAGGCTTATTTGCCTCTGATGCAGGCAAAAAGGGCGGCGAGTTCTTCACGCCTACAAAGATGTCGGAGCTTGTTGCAAGGCTCGCCACGAGCGGTCTGGACAGCGTTAGGAGTGCCTGTGACCCCTGTGCAGGCAGCGGCTCACTTCTCCTTGAAGTAAGGCGTTATTGTCGTGACAAGCGAGTAGGACACTACTACGGACAGGAAATGAACGGTACGACCTACAATCTGATGCGACAGAATATGCTTATGCACGGCGTTCCCTACAAGGAGTTCACCGTATTCAACGATGATACCATTGAACACGATAACTTTGGCGAAACGAAGTTTCAGGTACAGGTGGCAAATCCGCCGTATTCTGCAAAATGGTCTGCTGACAGTAAGTTTGAGAGCGACCCCCGTTTCTCCAACTGCGGTGCTTTAGCTCCGAAGTCCTACGCCGACCTTATGTTTCTTGAACACATCGCATATCATCTTGACAAGGACGGCAGAGCTGCGGTTCTGCTCCCTCACGGGGTTCTGTTCAGAGGAAACAAGGAAGAAGCTATCAGGCGTTATCTGATTGAAAATCAGAACGTCATTGACGCTATTATTGGTCTGCCTGCAAACTGCTTCCACGGCACATCTATCCCCGTTTGCTGCATCGTTCTGAAGAAGAACAGAAACGGCAACAGCGGTAACATCTGGTTCTGCGATGCAAGCAAGTATTATACCGCAGGCAAGAATATGAACGAGCTTTCTGACGAAGATATTGACCGTATCGTGAACGCCTATGAGCAGAGGGCGGAGATTGAGAAGTTCAGCCATTGTGCGACCCTTGATGAAATAAAGGAGAACGGTTACAACTGCAATATTCCTCGCTATGTCGATACCTTTGAGGAAGAAGAACAGATTGACATTCAGGCTGTTCGTGCGGAACTTGCAGACATCACGTTAAAGAAGCAGGCGGCTATCGACAAGGTGAATGCAGGGCTGAAACTGCTCGGATTGTGAGGTGCGATATGTTAGTACCGAAGTTGAGATTTAAGCGTGAGAACGGAACGGAATACCCTAAGTGGAATAATATTGATTTTTGGAATGCTGTTTCAATAAATGGTAGTTTAGTTGACCCTCGACTTCCTGAATATCAAAATATGCTCCATATAGGAACTGCAAATATTGAAAAGAATACTGGGCGACTGTTAGATTGCCAAACTGCTTTAGAAGAAGGCATTACAAGTGGAAAATATCTCTTTGATGAAACTTGTGTTGTGTATTCAAAAATTAGACCAGAACTCAATAAAGCAACATATCCCAAGTTCTGTGGTCTTTGTAGTGCAGACGCTTATCCGCTAAAGCCAAATAACGGCATTTTGCCTGAAATAATCCTTTCGCAATTACTTGGCAGAAAGTTCTATAAATATGTTACTTCTACTTCAGCACGAACAAAAATGCCAAAGGTTAATCAAGAAGAATTGAGTGGTTATTCTTTTACAATCCCTTGCCTTGAAGAACAGCAGAAAATCGCAAACTTTCTCTCCACCGTTGACGAGGTTGTCGCACAGTCCGAAGCAGAAGTTCAGAACCTTGAACAGCAAAAGAAAGCGGCGATGCAGAAAATCTTTTCGCAGAAAGTGCGGTTCAAGCGTGAGGACGGAACGGAATATCCTGAATGGGAAGAACTCGCTATGAGTGAAATCTTTACTGAAATTATTGAGAAAAACCGTCCTGATTTGCCCGTGCTTTCTATTCTGCAAGGTCAAGGAACGGTTTATCGTGATAGTTCTGACCGAAACATTATGTACGATAAAAAAAGCACGGTCAATTATAAAGCTATGAGAAAAGGCGATTTTATCATTCATCTGCGTACTTTTGAAGGCGGTCTTGAATGTGCAACATTGGACGGTATATCAAGTCCTGCATATAAAATCCTGCGTACTGATAAACTTATTCCTGAAGCGTACAAAGCATATTTCAGGTCAAAACAGTTTATCGAGGGCAGACTTGCTATTGCGGTAACAGGAGTTCGTGACGGAAAAAACATCGAAATGAGTACATTTTGGCAGATATTAGTTCCTGTCGCTTGCCTTGAAGAACAGCAGAAAATCGCTGATTTCCTGTCTGCTTATGACGAAGCTATCAGCTATGCAAAGCAGGAGCTTGAACATTGGAAACAGCTCAAAAAAGGGCTGTTGCAGCAGATGTTTGTGTGAACGAGGTATCATATATGAATCATCCAGACCGAAAACGTGGAGAAGTGGAAGCAATGATGATTCTTCAAGCAAAAGGAATAGTTTTTGAGCAAGATTATATTGATACAGGCAGCGAAAATTCCAAACCTGATTTAAAATGTTCTGACGGACGATATATCGAAGTCACGCATACGCTGCATAACAACTCTATTGCAGACCCTCAAAAGCCGAGAGAATATATTAAAAAATCGTTTTCAGAACAGTATCAGATAGCTGTAAATGCTGGAGAAGCCTTTCACCGTTTGTATCACGGAACAGAGTTATACGATAGAAGTGACGAATCGAATATCAAGAAAGATATAAAGACAGTTAATGATTACTTTGGTAAATATGATTCACGAACAGGAATGCGTTCAGAGTTTAACTGTAATATGCCGATTATAGAATGCAGTGCCGATAATATACTTAGAGAGATTTCGCTTGATAAGGGTAAGAAGCATCCAGACGGAAACACTGATTTATTCATATTTGTTCTTGAAGGCGAATTTGACAGTATGATGTATTTAATCGAAACAAGAGCATACAACGGAAATTATAATAGGTTTATGAACGCTATTGTAAACTCTCCTTTTCATACAGTTTATGTGTGTGTATGGGATTTTGAGAAACAAGAGTATATATTGGATAATCCCAAAATGATGAAATATTGGAAAGAGAATGATAAAACATTAAAATATCAACTGATTTAGTACCTTACCACCAAAGCACCTTACCACCAGTCCTTCAGTGGTAAGCAGCATAAACGTGACATCCTTCATTGCTGCTTGATACCGTTTCAGGATAAAATGCAATTTTGATGTACTTCATTGTTGCCCCAGAAAAAAGTAATCGGAGATGTATTGTTATGTTCGACAAAGAAAACTTGGAAAAATCTCCCAAAAATGAAATTCTGGAAATTATTCGTTATCGGCTTACGACCAACCTTACCACCAATTTACCACCAAATTTCGTAGGCTTATAAAGACTTATACCAAATTTATACAAAATAACGGATAAAAAGCAGAATAAAGTAGGGTTTTGTAGGGTAGTAAAGGGGTATGATTTCGGGTACTTCTTTTCCCGACAATGCGCAGCATTGACAACTAAAAGGCCTGAAGCAATCTGTCTTTACAGGACGCTTTCCGGAGATTATCCGGAAGGTGTCCTTTTCTTTTTACCGTGGAAAGTCGGAAACGGTCAAAAACAAAGTGGTCTCATT
>JAFZYX010000257.1 GCA_017616055.1 Ruminococcus sp. | reverse complement strand
CTAATACTTCTCCCGAAGCAGGAACCACAATGGCGTTTATTACGCTCTGTGTTTGTGAAATGCTACACGCATGGAACATGAGAAGCTTAAAGGGATCCATTTTCACCATGAAAAGCAGAAATATTGTACTCATCGGAGCTATCTTACTCTCAGCAGTACTGACAATACCAGTACTCTTTATTCCTGCATTGAGAGAAATGTTCTCACTTGAAGTACTTACAGGTGCAAATTATCTTTGGGCATTCCTCGCAGGCGCTTGCATTGTACCTATTGTTGAGATAGTGAAGTTTTTCCAGCGTTCTGCTGATAAAAAGTAAATTTATGGGAGCTCTTTGAGCGCCCAATATTATGATCGTAAGCGGATCATTAAGTGCTTTCTATGTAGTATTATAAATAAAAATAAGACTGGCTGCGGTTCATTCATTGCAGTCAGCTTTTTTTATTATTCTGTTGCTAATTAATATCAAAGCTAAATATTCTATATATTATTCTTGACACACCAACAAAAATATGTTAAAATATAACATATTATTTCAATATAAAATTGATGAGGTTATTATTATGTTTTGCAAACACTGTGGAACTCAGATTCCTGACGGTTCAGAAACTTGTCCATCATGCGGAGGAGCTTTGACGAAAAATGTTATTCCAAAGACAGAAGCTCCGGTGCAAGCAGAAGTTTCTCAGACTGGAGACTCTCCCCAGCCAAATAATACTGCCAACGCAGGAGCTTCCGTTAAGGAACTTGCAGACTCTGTTACAGGGCTGGCGGTTCAAAAGACAGCAGGAATGCCTCTTGCTCTTATAGCAAAAGTGTGTGTGCTTGTGGCAATTTTGGCGTTTTTCCTGCCGTTCGTTTCAGTATCTTGTACCCAGGATAAGTCCATTAAGGAAAATTATTCAGGAGTTCGTCTTATGTTCAGCATTGAGAAGAAGGATGACTCTGTTATGTCAAATTCCGAATCCGACTCTGATCCGAAGCCTAACATTTTCCTTATTGCAGCATTCGGCGGTGGAATTGCGGCAGCTGTGATAATCTTCAAAAAGAAAAATCTAAAACTTGCTTCTATCATAAGTGGTGTTTGTGCTCTTGTTTTGTTACTTTTTAGGGTATCATTCCGTAGTTACTATGATTTCCCGAAGGAATACGCAAAATATATAAAGGTCAAATCTAAATTTGGGTTACTGCTATGTTTACTAATGTTTCTAGTCACTGCCGCAGCGTGTTTCCTGGAACTTAAGAATACCAAAACTGCGGTTAGTGGTGCAGAGCCGCCTTTAGCTCCGCCAACGCCACCATCAGAGCAGCCACCTGTACAGCAATAAAGAAGGTAATTATCTAAGTTAAGAGATTCGGTGATGATTTAAAAGTATCAAACTATAGTTTTTGAAATTCCTGTCATAAATCCTTTGTCATTTTGAAACAGTGATTTCAGTATACTATAATTGCATACAAGTTTAATCAGAGTATTATGGAGTAATTATGGAAAAAATAGTTGGCGTTAAAGTTCCTGAACTTGGAATACTTAATGGCAGAGATTGCATTTTCATTGATTCTGTCACTCATAATGATTCTGGAAATCTGGAATTCAAAGGTGACATAAATGGCAGTCTTGCTGAAATAAACAAGAATAATAATTTGATTCCTTACATACTAACTTTTCATCGGGTGATTGCCTACTTTTCGTGTGAATTGGATACATATGAAAACATAGGTATGTATAATCATTCAGATTATACGGATTTTAATATAGTTGAAAACAGTAAATGGCTTTCCACTATCCTGATAAGAGAAGATTTTGATAAATCAATATATAAGCATTATCAATTATTCACTTATGATTATGTATATAATATAATTGCCGAATCTTTCGATATTTGTTATGATATGTATAATTAGCCAAATACAAGTCAAATGCTACGAAGCGTATATTCATTCTGAATGGCTTTGGGGCAATAATTCTATTTTCCTGTAAATTAGTCTATGGTTTTATTCGAATGCAACCAAAAAATTATATTAGAATATTGCAATTGTAAAAAAATTGTGATACAATAAACATATAAAATTATTCGAAAGAAGGTATCCCCTATGGAAATCAAAAAGGCAGTAGAATTAGTTGAGAAAAAAACAGGTATTGACCTTCCGGATGAGAAGATCGAAAAGACAGTTTCTAAAGTAGCGACTAAGGAAAATATCGAAAAGGCAAAAGATATGGTCAGCAAGGTGGCTACCAAGGAGAACATAGAGAAGGTTAAGGAAAAAGTCGAGGACATTGTCGAGAAGATCAAGAAGTGATCAGGCAAAGGGGCATTTTCAGAGTGAAAGTGCTCCTTTTTTGTTAAATTTCGCACAAAGGAGGGCATGAGTGAATAAAATACTTGAAGTTTTAAAGAAAATAAGTCCATTTCACATTTTTATGCTGACTCTGGCAGGAACGGTGAATGCTTTCGGCATAACTCTTTTTCTTATGCCAGTTAAGCTTTATGACAGTGGTATATCAGGTACTTCAATGTTGCTTGCACAGGTAACGCCTGACGCGCTGTCACTTTCGGTGTTCCTTATAATTCTAAACATACCTCTTTTTCTGTACGGACTGAAAAAGCAGGGCAGCAGCTTTACACTGTCAGCTATTTATACTGTTGCAGTGTATTCTGTTATGGCATGGCTCATCACTGACGTTCTGCCAATAGATGTGAGTATAGCTTCGCCACTTGCTGGTACAGATCTGTTGCTATGTGCTTTGTTCGGCGGCGTGATATCTGGTATCGGCAGTGGTCTTGCGATACGTTTCGGCGGAGCTATGGACGGAATAGAGGTCATGGCGGTAATATTTGCAAAGCGTCTCGGATTGTCAGTAGGCTCGTTCGTAATGGTTTATAATGTCATACTATACATCCTCTGCGGAGCTGTCATACACAGTTGGATACTTCCGCTTTACTCTATTGTTACATACGGAGCAGCGTTAAAAACCGTGGATTATATAGTTGATGGTCTACAGCGTGAAAAAGCGGCAATGATAATAACCGCCCGTCCTGACGATATAAAAAAGGAGCTCATGGCGCAGTTTGGCTGCGGGATGACTCTTATAAATGCAGTTGGCGGCTACTCAGGAGAGAAGCGCACAGTGCTGTATTTTGTTGTGAATCGTTTCCAGGTTATGAAAATGAAGGATATTGTTCAGAAGATAGATCCTCTCGCCTACATAACCCTTACTGAAGTTGCGGATATCTTCTCCATTAATCAGGATAAGACATGAGAAAATACAATAAAAGCGTCCGTACCAGCGGACGCTTAGGTATTTATAGTGGTTTTCTTTCGAAAAGAAGAATGGGATAGCCCTCGTAGTATGGTTTTACTATCTCAGGGTGCTCATCAGCATAGGCGAAAATAGCCTCTGAAAGCCCATCTTTAAGCAGTCCCACAAGTTCTGAGAGGGGACGGTGATATAGTTCGTCACATATAGAAGCAAAGGTTATTGCGCGTCTGCCACCAACTTCCATGATGCGGTATGGCCAGATGCGGCAGTCGAAAGGCTTCTCGTCGCCCAGCATACAGCCGTTTTCCGTTAGCGCAGGACATGAGAAAAGCTCATCACCTTTCAATTCTCCAACTCTGAATATATAGCCTCCGTCCTTGGTGACAAACTGTACTTCTGGACGTGCGGCTTTTATTTTTTTACATAGCTCTGCGGTAAATACGGGAGTTTCCCATACGTCGTAGCGGTCGAAGATACAGCACAGTCGGCATTTTGCGCAGGCTTCGCTGCTAAGTATCTTTTTCAGCATAGTAAAGAGCTCCTTTCACATGAAAAGACTGAGCAGAAAAGCCGCTCCTGAAGCCGCAAGAGCCACAACTATCAGCGGCATTTCGAGAAAAGCGAGCAACAGTGCAACTGCTGTGCCTGCTGCGGCTGTCCACATATTATGGGTGGTATAGAAAATTGCTGGAATAGTCATTGCGGACAATACCGCGTAAGGTATATAGTACAGAAAACTTCTGAAAAAACGAGACTTTATCTTCTTACGGAAGAAAGTAAAAGGAATCATTCTTATGAGGTAGGTTACACCTGCCATCACAACGATATACACAGCTAAACTCATGTGGCAGCTCCTTCCTCTACGTCCTTTACGGGGAATATGAGAGCTGCAAGCATTGAAGCTGCAATTGCGGAAATTATTATAGCAAATCCCTCACTGACTACAGGCAGTGCGTATCTGAACATAACGCTGAGAGCAGCTGCGATAACCGCTACAAAGAGCACTCCATGCTGTTTCTTAGCAGGGGGGATGACGATAGCAATGAACATTCCGTACAGAACTATTTCCATAGCCATGCTTACTGATGCAGGGAGAAGTTCTCCTGCGGCCGCTCCGAGGGCAGTTCCAATTATCCAGCCAGCTGCGGAAATGAAGATCATTCCGTACATATACGCTGGGGTCAGGGGGGCTTTTTGAGCTGAGCATACTGCAAAGATTTCATCGGTAATACCGTATGAGGCTAATAGTCTGTGGGGAGTAGTAAAACACTTGTCCAGCTTCTGTGAAAGAGAGAGAGCCATAAGAGAGTATCGTATATTGATAGTAAGCTGAAGGAGTATCATTTCGATGATAGCTCCGCCGGCAGCGATAACGTCAATTCCTGCCTTCTGTCCTGCGGATGTAAGGTTCAAAGCGGATATGACAGAAGCCTGAAATACTGAAAGCCCTGCCTTGTTGACCGCAAGAATGCCTAAACCGAAGGATACCGAAAGATACCCTAAGCAAATAGGGATACCATGGGACATTCCTCGCAAAAATTTGCTTTTCAATAAAATTCCTCCGTTGTATCTGAAAACGGTATTAAGTGTAATACCTGTACAGGAACTTTAAGTATAATTATTAGTGGAAAACTTTTCAAAAGGTTTGTTTCAAATTTCTCAGAACCTTTATTTATTTTTTTCGCCATAGGACACCCAATAAAAAATAAGCCTTTTGCATAATTGCAATGGTGTTCTATGGCGAAAAATATAGCTAATAGTTTTAAAAAAGGGTTTAAAGTACTCACTGCAGTACGTGGAGACGTCCATAGTACTGAGGAGATTATCCCTCAGAAAGTTTTACCCGATAAATACACATAAAATTTCTGAATAAGCATTACGTATAATGCCGTTCTTACATATCGTTTCTGTTTTCGAGCGCCTTGAAAAGAGTAACCTCGTCGGCGTATTCAAGAATACCTCCGACAGGCAGACCGAAAGCAAGGCGAGTGACCTTTATTCCCAAAGGTTTAAGTAGTCCTGCTATATACATAGCAGTAGCATCGCCTTCAACGGTGGGGTTAGTCGCCATTATGACCTCTTTCACACCGCCCTCGGAAATTCTTGCGAGGAGCTCTTTTACGCGAAGCTTATCGGGAGTAATGCCGTCCATAGGTGAAAGCAGACCATGAAGAACATGGTACACGCCGCCGTACTCTCTTGTACGCTCAAAAGCTGTGACGTCTTTGGGGTTCTCTACGACACAGATAACACTTTTATCGCGCTGCGGATCATCACAGATAGGGCATATATCCCTTTCTGTGAGATTTTGACAGCATTTGCAACAGTGAACGTTTTTCTTTGCGTCTATGAGAGCCTTTGCGAAGTCCTCGACAGCTTCCGTATCCAGAGACATGACATGATAAGCGAGTCTCTGTGCTGATTTCATGCCAATACCAGGGAGAGAAGCGAACTTCTCCGCTAATATGACAAGAGGAAGCGCGTTGTGGTCAGCCATTATTTATCAGAAAAGGCCTGGGAGAGAAACTCCGCCTGTGATTTTGCCCATTTCATTTTCTGTTGTGGATTCAACGTTGTTAACAGCTTCATTTACAGCGCTGATGATGAGATCCTGGAGCATATCTATATCGTTAGGGTCAACGACTTCTGGTTTGAGAGTGAGAGACTTGATAGTCTTTTTACCTGTGATAGTAACTTCAACAGCTCCGCCGCCTGCAGTGGCAGAGAACTCTCTTGCTTCGATATCTTCCTGGAGCTCAGTGATCTGATCCTGCATTTTCTGAGCCTGCTTGATCATCTGATTCATGTTCTGAGCGCCACCGCCGTTGATATTCTTTGGTATTCTTGCTTTCATTTTAAATTCTCCTTTGAAAATATGATTTCTTATTTTTATATCAAGCAAAGTTTATTTGCTTTTAAAGCTTTACTGATTCTCCATAGAGGTTTCTATCTTACTTTCCACAGCCTTTTTTATGAGGCTTTCCGCAAGATTTCTCTGTTCTGTTACTGTTGTGGCACATTTTGCCTTTATTAAAAAGCGCTGTCCCAATACTTTAGCGATAGCCGCTCCCAATGAGGTTGCATTCTCCTTGACTTTGAACAGGTCCATGAAGAAGCGATTTTGGGCGGTAATGAAGATATAATTACCTGCTGTGCCTGCAAATGAGCCGTCAAGACTTCCAGCAACGGCAGGGTTTATCTGTCGGAATTCGTCTAGTATCTCTCCCCAACGGTCGCACGGGCGTATATCTTCGGGCTTAAGATTTTTCAAATCTACAGTGGGAATTATCTTCTCGTCGGAAGGGGTCGCACTTGCCTCGAGTATTTCGGGCTGTTCAGGCAATTGTATACCATTCTGCACAGCTTTCGGAGCTGAATTTATCTTATCCTCTAACTGTTTTATTTTATCATATATTTCGGAATTGTCAATACTTTCAGGAGCATTCTTTACATTTCCGCAAAGTTTTATGAGTGACATCTCAAATTCCACACGTTTGTTCATGGCATTTTGCATACGATCCCTACATTCCTGCAAAGAGGATAGCCTGTCCATTATCGCGGAGAGGTCACTTTTTTCTGCAATGGCCTTTAAACGCTGCATTTCGTCAGGTATACACACTATGAGCTTCTCAGCGTTTTCGGGAGAAGCTTTTATGAGCATGACATTGCGGAACTGCATGATAAGCTCGTCGCAAAGCCTTGCGAGATCCTTTGACATATCGTAGAGAGAAGCTGTTATTGACAGAGAATTTGCTGTATCCGAGTCTGTTATAGCTTCCAGCATATTATAAAGGTAGTCTCTTCCTGCTATGCCTGCAGCGTTGGAGACAGCTTCTGCATCTATTATTTCAGCGCAGACCGAGCACTGGTCGAGCAATGATACAGCGTCACGCATACCTCCGTCTGCAAGCTTTGCTATCATAGCAGCACCGTCTTCTGTGAGGGAGATATCTTCCTGTGAAGCGATATAGCTTATGCGTTTTGCGATGTCCTCAGCCTTTATCCTGCGGAAGTCATAACGCTGACAACGGGAAACGATAGTCGCCGGAACTTTATGTATCTCTGTTGTAGCTAGTATGAATTTAACGTATGGAGGTGGCTCTTCCATTATTTTAAGCAAGGCGTTGAAAGCACCTGCGGAGAGCATATGCACCTCGTCTATGATATAAATCTTGAAAGCTCCACGCTCAGGAGTATATATAGCAGCATCGCGTAGATCGCGGATATTGTCAACGCCGTTGTTTGAAGCCGCATCTATTTCAACTATATCTGTAAGAGCACCGCTGTCTGCGTCACGGCAGATGTCGCACTCGAGGCAGGGATTGCCATCCTTCATATTGCGGCAATTCACAGCTTTTGCAAGGATACGTGCGCAGGTAGTCTTTCCTGTACCTCTTGAGCCTGTGAAAAGGTATGCATGGGCAGTTTTGCCGCTAATGATCTGATTTTTTAGAGCTTCCGTAGTGTATTCCTGGGATATGACGTCGTCAAAGGTCATTGGTCGCCATTTACGGTAAAGTGCCTTGTACACAGCCTTTTCTCCTTTCACTGTTCTTCCTTTTTATCCGCCTTTTTCAAAGCGATAATGCCGCGATAGTAGTGTTTGAAGTCGTCGGCATTGTCAATATTATTGAGTATCGCAAGCTTGTAGAGCTCCGCGCTTTTTTCGGTATTTCCGAGCATAGCCTGAGCTATGGCAGCTCCCCCTACAGCACTTGCATAGTTTTCATGTTTTTCAATGGACTCGCCGAACCATTTCAAAGCGGTTCGGCCGTCGTTCATTTTAAGGTACATATTTCCCAGCTCACAGCGTATCCTGTCACGGTAGCGGTAATCCTTGGTCATGAGTTCTTTGTAGAGAGACTCAGCCTTTTCATAGTATCCGTTTCCTACATGGCAACGCGCCTCAAAAATAGGCAGCTCAGGGATATAGAAACCATTCCCTTCCGCATTTTCGTAGCAGATGAGAGCGTTCGGAAAAACATTCAGGATATGGTAGCAGCGGCCACGGTAGAATTCCAGAAGGGCAGTTTCCTGCTGAGAAAGCTTTCCATTGTCGTTTCTGATGTCAGTAAACTGCTCAAGGGCCATGCGGTAGTTATTCTTGTGGAACAGGTCAAGAGCCTGTTCAAAGAGTATAGAACTCTTCTTCAGGCCTGTAAAGGCATTACCGATGAGTTCTTCATCATAGAGGTGAAATAGCTTGCCTTTGTATTTGGCAATCATTTCGGTAGAAAAGACTATCATAAAGAACAGGAAGCCGGCTATCATCAGGTCTATTACCTCAGTATAGCGTATAGAACCACCCTTATTCTTTAAAACTTCATAGACCATGATACCTGTCATAGACAGTGGAACAAAAGCGGCAGCCTTGACTACGGACCGCTTTATGCACAGCAGTACGCGCTTAGCGCGCATTGCGAGGATAGAACGGAACATTTCATGCACCCCCATGTCTAAAGGAAAATTCCGAAACATAGATGTGCAGGCTTGCTGCGGCACACAACACGCACCGCTTAATGCTGCTCGGTCTCCCGCCTGACATGGTTCACGG
>JAFZYX010000256.1 GCA_017616055.1 Ruminococcus sp. | reverse complement strand
GATTGGTTTATAATAGTTCTCAGTGGTATTCATTTGTGGTAATTTGATTATATCACTAAAAACAGCTGCACGCAAGTTATTGTTGTGCAGTTTGTTTTTTTGCTATAAAATTTGGGGCCTCTTTACGAGGCCCCGTGTTCGTTTGGGGGACTGAGTTTTTTTACAGCCCCTTTCTTTTTCTATCTGTCTATGGCTTGTCACTTAGACTTAATTTCTTTACAAAAAGATTTGAAGGTGATAACTTTTCCTGACGAAATTCTTGCATAAAATGCAAGCAACAATGAAGCATCTACCGCATTTATTTTTCCGTCCTTATTGACATCGCTGACTTCGATATCGTCGGATGAAGGCGCAGCTTTGTCTGTGGAATATTTCGCATAGTTCGCTAGCAGAACTGAAGCATCTACTGCGTCAATAACGCCGTCGCCGTTAAGATCACCCATTTTCCGCCTTGCACTTGTTATTTCAACATATCCCTGCTCTATGCCTTTTGTGAATACCCATGCTTCCATATTTTTACCGTCATTATCATTAGCAAAGTTCGTAAATATATCATGTCGCATGTTATTATTCTGGTCAACCCAGTAATAGATTTCTATAGGATACTTATCACCAACTTTAGCGTTCTCTGGTATCTTTACTTTAAACGACCATAAAACGCCATCTTTACCACCGTTTCCGTTACCACAGGAGGTAGTCAGGAACAATCCATGTGGAACTCCGTCTGAATCCACAAAATCGACTTCCTGTTTAGCACTAAGCTTCTTGGCCGCATTTCCGTAATCTGCATAATCTTCATCATCCACACGGAGAAGCTGAAGCCTTTCGTCGAATTTTACATGCAATCCCGTTGAAGCATAATTCCCTTCAGCGCCATTGACAGTGAGTTCTATTTCAATATCTTCATCTATTTGGTTAACTGGCACTTCAAAACGGCTAAGAGACAAAATCGGCTTGTTTTTTGCCTTTTCAGGGTATAGGACTACCTTCTTGCCCCCATCTGTTCCATCTTTTACTGTATATTCGACTGCGTAGCTCTCGCCAGCAGCAGGTCCTGCATAGACCTTTGATATTGACGGAGCCAACAACATTGTAATTGCTATACAAAATGTTATAAGTCTTGATATCCTTCGTTTCATACATCTCACTCCTCTTATCCCCTTGGGAGTCTTCTTTTGTTGTATTTATTATAGCACATTCGCCAATTTAATGCAATATAGTTATGTAAATTCAGAATTTGTTACAATCAGAAGTAGTTTTTTTGACCTTTTTCACCAAAAAGCAACCTCTCGTCAGCTGATTTTACTTATTCTTAATGAAAGCAGGCGTTCGATCTGTTGAAAGCGTACTCAAAAGTACTATATAAACAGTTCCTCCGACCACCGCAGATGCACCTATTACCGTGAATCGCGACGCTTCCCAATGTTTCGCCACGCACGCAGTTAGATAAGATGAACCACCACACATTAAGCCTGCATACAGCACGTTTACAAATGGTATAATATCTATTTTTATTTTCACCGTTGTAATATAAATCCGAAGTGATAGATAAAGTATCAAAACATAACACAATGTTGTTGAAAGTGCCGCTCCATCAACACCCATAAACGGAATAAGGATCAGATTGCCTAAAAACTTCACAATTGTGCCTGCAAGCATTATTTTCAAAGGGACGGAAGGCTTGCCTGCGGCTTGAAGCATACTGAACAGCGGGTAGGAGCCACACAGGCATACCATTCCGACCATGAGATAACGAAGTGGAGCTATGCACAGCACAACTTCATCGCTCTGTCTCGGATACAAGAAGCTCAACAGCTCTGGTGCAAGTACAAAAATTCCTGCTGCCGCAGGTAAGGCTATTATCATTGCTGTCAGCAACGCCTCCATTGTTCCGTGCCTAAGAGCCTCCAAGTCTCCGCTCCCGCAAGCAGAAGTTATACAAGTGAGAGCCCCCTTACCCAGCATATTTGTCACAGATGGAACAAGTCCGAATACTGTAAGAGCTATACCTGCAAAAGATCCATATACAAAACTCGGCAATTCACCAGCCGTTACTCCCTCAGGAACTTTTATTCCGCAACCAAACCTTGATATGCATCCTATCACAGTCCACATATCCACTAACGCAGTGAGGTTCGTTACAAGAGCTCCTATACCTACAGGAAGCGCCGTAGCTATCAGTTCCCTAACTATTACTCCACTACTCATTTGATGTATTTCACCGCCACGTTGCGGGCGAACAAATAGTCTCGTGATTCCTAAAAATAATGCAGCTCCTGCAGTCGAGAGAGTAACTCCAAGAACACCTGCCGTAGCAGCCGCCCCACGTATATCTGTTATATCAGGGAACAACCGCAAAAAAATATTCGGGTTGGAAATAACATAACCGCACAACATAAGCCCTGCAACCGCTTTCACTCCCCCCTCTGCAGCCTGAGATAAAGCCGTAGGGTACATATTGCTCATGCCCTCATAGTAACCTCGCTCCACTGCCGCAATACATCCGAAAAAAACAGACGGAGCTATCATGGTGACTGCTCCGTAGGCTTCACAACTACCGATAAAGTAAAGGCTGCACGGTTTTGCAAGCAGAATTATAAGAAGACTTCCAACAAGTCCTACTCCCGAAAACAACATAAGGGCTATCCGGCGTACCTTTGCAGTATTGGCATACATGCCTAGAGCCTCACTCTGTGCAGTCATACGTGCCACTGCAGAACTCAATCCTGTCACTGTCAGGGCATATATAGGCATAAAGACACTGTAAGCACAACTGAAATAGCTCATTCCTATGCCACCCAGTATGTTTGTCAGCGGTATCTTGAATGCTGCTCCCAGTAGCTTTGCAGTTGCCGCTGATATCATCAATATTATCGAGCCCTTTAGGAAATTCTGCCTTTTCAGTCCGAAACGCCTCCCATTTGACATAATATATGGAAAAAAGCCTTTTTCACAGTAATATATATGTTGCAGAAATTTAAATTATGTATTATAAATGTTGCTTCATCACCGAGTTCGTAGCTCAGATAATTAATTTGCCTACTATTTTTCCGCGACTGTTGCAATTTTTGTAATTATGTGGTATAATACATAAGATAGGCTGTTAATATATTCCGAAATATTCTGAACTGTCCCGATGAAAGATGTAACGGGACAAGACCAAGCAAAT
>JAFZYX010000028.1 GCA_017616055.1 Ruminococcus sp. | reverse complement strand
TGCCATTGTAGACCTTTCGGGAAGAGTGATCTGTACGACCTGACTCTCGCCCGCATCAAGTGCGACTCTCTTGAAGCCGCAGAGGCTGTGGTTGGGAACTGCGTTCTCCGAATAACCTTTAATATAGAACTGAACTACGTCTTCTGTAGCGCGGCTGCCAGTATTTGTAATCTTTACGGAAGCAACGCCGTTTTCAAACTTAAGATCGGAGCATTCTGTCTCCGAGTAGGTCAGTCCGAATCCGAAGGGATATAGAATATTGCCCTTCGCATATCTGTATGTACGACCCTTCATGCTGTAGTCTGAGAAATCAGGCAGCTTTGAAGCGTCCTCATAGAATGTAACAGGAAGCTTGCCAGAAGGAGATACTTTGCCGAAAAGAATATTGGCAAGAGCTCTTCCACCTAACTGTCCTGGATACCAAGCCTGGATAATGGCGTCGCAGTCTGCCTCGACATTTATCGCACTGCCCGCTGCAGTAACGATAATAACCGGCTTTCCTTTAGCCATAACTGTCTTAACAAGCTTTCTCTGTGACTCAGGAAGCCTCAGATCGTTCTTGTCACCGGATGAAAACTCGTTTCCTGTATCGCCCTCTTCGCCCTCAATAGTAGCGTCAAGTCCGACACAAAGCACAACAAGATCAGAATGCTCAGCAATAATCTCTGCCTCAGCAAGTCTATCGTCCGGAAGACCAAGATTCATACATCTGTCCTTGTAGAGGTGACAACCTTCTGAGAAAATGACTCTGCCATCGAACGCTTCACGAATTCCTCTGAGGAAAGTGATGTATTCGTCAGCCTTGCCGTTGTAGTTGCCCTCGAGTGCAGGAACACTGTCAGCATTTGGACCGATGACTCCTATTGTTTTATATTTCCCCTCTGCAAGAGGTAAAATACCGTTATTCTTGAGTAGCACCATTGAACGTTCTGAACATTTGAGTGAAAACGCCTTGTGCTCATCACAGGCAACGATATCATAATTAAGTCCGTCAAATTCCGTGGACTTGTCAAACATACCGAGCCTTACTCTTGTTCTCATCAATTTTACACAGGATCTTCTAAGATCCTCTTTAGTGATAAGCCCTTCATTATATGCAATAAGAAGGTGAAGATATGTATTACCGCAATTGAGGTCACAACCTGCCTTGAGAGCCATTGCTGCTGACTCGGGTGCGGTCTTTGTTACACCATGATTAGTGTGGAAATCTCTTAATGCCCAGCAGTCGGAAACAAAATGTCCGTCGAAGCCCCATTCCTTGAGTTTGCCCATAAGGAAACGGCTCGCACAGGCAGGCTCGCCGTTTACACGATTATAAGCGCCCATTACACTTTCAACTTTAGCTTCCTTGACAAGCGCCTCAAATGCTGCTATATATGTCTCTGTCATGTCCTTCATATCGGACTTTGCATTAAATTCGTGTCTTGTAGCTTCAGGACCACTATGAACTGCAAAGTGCTTGGCACATGCAGCTGTTCTGAGAACCTTGCCGTCGCCCTGAAGGCCCTTAGCATAAGCAACTCCGAGTCTGGAAGTAAGGAACGGATCCTCACCATAGGTCTCCTGACCTCTTCCCCATCTCGGATCTCTGAATATATTTACATTCGGTGACCAAAGGGTAAGTCCCTTATAGATATCACGATCACCGTGAGCCGAATACTCATTATACTTGGCACGTGCCTCAATAGAAGTTATCTCTCCTGCCTTGTGCACTGCCTCCTCGTCAAACATAGCTGCCATTCCTATTGTCTGAGGAAACATTGTAGCTGTTCCAGCTCTGGCAACGCCATGAAGTCCTTCACTCCACCAATTGTAAGCAGGTATCCCCAGTCTGTCGACCTTAGGAGCATCATACTTGAGCTGTTCAGCTTGTTCTTCAACCGAAAGCCTGTCAGTAATGTCCTCGGCTCTTTCAAGTGCGGATAATGCTTCATTCATATACTTTTCCACTAGCATTCTCCTTTCATTATAATTTGCTTACAAAATCGTCTACAAATTTTTCAGGAGAACCTTCTATACCTGATATCTCCCATACTTCCTTTATAGAAGCTGTCTCACCTGGCTGATAGCTTCTAAGTTCACCAAGTATCTCGCATTCAAGGAAAAGATCATTTGTAAATGTCTCAAAATTGCAGCAGAAATCAGGATAATCTATTTTCTTGTAATCATCAAATGTAACTTTAAGTACCTGTTGATCTTTTATGTAAACTATCTGTTTTCCTGTAACATTGAAACCTGCCTTGAACGAACGCTTTTTAGTCGGATCCTGTTTCAGTAAAGCATAACCGTTTTTAAGCTCAAATCGTTCATCTTTAATATCAGAATAGCTCCAGAGCGCCATAGTCCTATTCGGAAGGAAACCGTTATCATCCTTACAAAGAGGAATTATCTCTGTTCCTCCTGTTACTAGTCCGGTAACAGACCATGGAGCGAATTCAGCAGGTTTATCAGAACAATTGGTTATTCTATTGTCTATAATTACAGAGTTTTCCTCACCCATAGTCACAGCTATCTCGAACTGCTTACCAAATTTTGTCATTGCAGGTCTAAGGGTAAGTACACCTTTATCAAAAAACGACTCAATCCTGTCATTATCTGGCAGGTAGGTCTCAGGCATTACTTCAGGTGCGAGCCACATCCTGTGGCCGCCGTAAGCGTACCATACTCCATAGCCGTTATTCATTTCATAGAAATTTCGATCGATGTCCTCAAAAAGCATATTTGCACCATCAGACGCCCCAAAAAATACGATTCTCGGTCCGACTTCTAAAGTAGCAATGAGCTTTATCTTCCCATTATCAAGGCAAGCGCATTTTCCGTAATTTTTAAAGTCAATTTCTTTGTAGTTAATAGACATCGTTTATCACCTTTCGTTTACTCTGTAAATAATTATAATACACTCAAGCAATTAATACTAATCAAATATTGCGACTTTTTTTATAGTTTTTGCTCATGAATTGCTAACATTTTCAGTTTTTTACCCAACCCACTTTACAAATGACATAATTATAGTGTATAATATAGCTGAAAAATGGAGGTTTGTTTCCAGAAATCAAACCGATTGAACGGAAAAATATGCATCTTTCAACATTTTTTTGGTTACCATTTATTAAGGAGTTAGGAGGTCAGTCATGATCAAAAATCTGTCAGGCGATTATGAGACCGTAGAGTACGAAAATCAACGCTTCGTCATGCTTTACGACAATGACGAGGTGGAAGAGTATCCTACTCACTGGCATAACGCCGTCGAAGTCATTATCCCTCTTCATAATGGCTTCACAGTCACTATTGGCGGAACGAATTATCATCTGAACGAAAAAGAGATAATAATAATCCCCCCTGGTGAGCTTCATTCTATGCCTGCTCAGGAAGGCAGACGTATAATTTTCCAGTGTGAAAACAATATTATAAGCGACGTTCCAGCACTTGAAGCGCTTATACCTGTTTTTTCCTACCCGTTCCACATTACTCCGGCACTGAGTAAGGAACTTTACGTTCTCGCCCGTAAAAATATACTCGATATCTATTCCGAGTACTATTCAAAGTCAACACTAGCCGATGTAAGAATATACCTCTCTTTTGTCAATATTCTTGCAGCTGTCAGGGAATATCAGCTTACTATTGCAGCTGACGCTTTTTCAACTGAAGCAACCGGCCGTGATGACACAAGGAAGTTCGGAATGGTGATGAAGTATATAAATCAAAACTATATGGAGGAGATTCCGCTCGAGAAGATAGCATATATCGCAGGATACAGCAAGTACCACTTCTCACGTCTTTTCAAGAAATACAATAATGTTTCATATATACAGTATATAAACAGCAAGCGTATCAAGGCAGCCGAAAGACTGCTTATAGATCCGAATCTCTCTGTAACCGAAGTTGCAATGCGCGCAGGTTTTGCAAGTCTCACAACCTTCAACCGTGCATTCAAAAAGGCAAAAAACTGTACTCCAACAGAGTTCAAGACTCTTTACAAAATATCTGATCATACATGATAAAAGGCTCGGTAAAGCACATCTCTTTTACCGAGCCTTATTAATTTTCATAGTATAAATAGCGATTACAATGATATGAACGTTTTGTATCCAAAAAACAATGGGCGTTACTTTCGTAGCGCCCATTGTTATGTATAATGGAAGGATTTATCAAACAAGCAAAAGCTTATTGATTACTGTTTATTATATGTAGCCCACTGATAACGAGCTGTAAGAGGAGTATTGCCATTGTAGTGTTTAAGCCACTCGTCAACGCCTCTACCTGGCCATGTGTTCATCATGATCTTTCCAGGGGTCTGTGGAATATTGCTGTTTGCTGTATATACGGGCTTTCCATCAACGTACCAAGTGATGTGGTCACGCTGCCAGTCAAAGCCGTAGGTGTGATATCCCTGTGAAGCATCAAATCCGAGGTTGTACATATACTCGTGATTGCCCTGTCCATTTGTGTAGTAGTTGAACTGGACCTTTGTAGTATCCTTACCGAGAATCTCAATATCTATCTCGTCCCACGGATTGTTGTCTGAAGGACCTGTGTAAGTAAAGAATGAAGAAACAACACCGTCATTCTTTATAGCCTGCATAGATGTTTCATAGTATCCGAAACCATAGAAATCATTGGTTCTGTACTCAGCACCTGCGTAATTGTACTTGCCAGAATAATCCTTGTCGATAGTGAGAGTAAGTGCTCCGTCCTTGAAAGCAGTCTGTGACTTGTACCAGCCGCAGTCGAATGGATCACCGTTCTCCCAGCCATCAGAAGCAATAAAGTAACGTGATGAACCTTTTCTGAAATCATCAGCCATTGTTGCAGAAGTATTCATTGCAGTACCATAATCTGTGAGACCTGATGCAGTTACATTGGACTGCTGGTTATTATTATTCTGCTGGTTATTATTCTGTCCGTTATTTCCCTGCCATGGATTCTGGTTCTGATTCTGGTTGTTATTATTACTCGATGAATCACTCTTCTTATATGTAGCCCACTGATAACGAGCTGTAAGAGGAGTATTACCATTGTAGTGGTTGAGCCAGCCGTCAACGCCTCTTCCGGGCCATGTGTTCATCATGATCTTGCCGGCTGTCTTAGGAATATTCTGATTTGCTGTATATACAGCTTTTCCGTCAACATACCATGTAATATGATCAGGCTGCCAATCGAATCCGTATGTATGGAATGCTTGTGAAGAGTCAAATCCGAGATCGTACATCTTCTCGTGATTGCCCTGTCCATTTGTGTAGTAGTTGAACTGAACCTTTGTAGTATCCTTACCAAGGATCTCAATATCAATCTCATCCCACGGATTATCATCAGAAGGACCAGTGTATGTAAAGAATGAAGAAACAACACCGTCATTCTTTATAGCCTGCATTGAAGTCTCATAGTAACCATAGTGATAGAAATCATTGGTTCTGTACTCAGCGCCTGCATAGTTGTACTTACCTGTTTTATCCTTGTCGATAGAAAGTGTAAGATAACCTTTATCAAGCGATGTCTGTGAAGCATACCAACCGCAGTCAAACGGATCTCCGTTTTCCCAGCCGTCAGAAGCTATAAAATACTTGGATGAACCATCGCGGAAATCTTCTACCATTGTAGCGGATGAATCCATTTTTGTGCCAAGATCCGGGATTGTTCCCTGCTGCTGGTTATTGTTGTTATTGTTGT
>JAFZYX010000255.1 GCA_017616055.1 Ruminococcus sp. | reverse complement strand
GGACATGGCATAAATCCTCCCTTGGTATTAGGTTTCTAGTCAATTCCATTATACCAAAAAGCGAGAGTTTATGCCTTTTTATTGGCTGAAATATTGAATTTTCAAGGTTCAACACACTTTTTCAGTGTGGGAAGTTTTAGTCACTAACTGTATAATCGATTATATGAGCCGAATATCAAACAATTAACTCTTTGATTTCAGTTATATGTTCCTTTTTTGACAAATTCAATTCTGTATGAAAGAATCGTTTTTTGCTGCATTTCTGTTTTTGATGTCTTCCTCGGTCATAACGAAATTGCCTGAAAGCATGATCGTCCTGAGAATGAATTTCTGCATATCGTCGTTTCCGAGCGAAAGATATTTATCGTAAAGCGCTTTAAAAGCATCATCACGTGTTTCAAGCTCTTGAAGTACGTTATTCTCGGCTTTGACGGCCTCGTAACCAAGACTCTCATCGGAAAACAGAAGAATATCGATAGAGTACGGATAGTCCAGATATGTCTGCACCAGAGCAGTCGCAGTCATTTTTTTGACTGTATCGTCCGGAACCTTGTTCTTGGCTTTCCTCTCGGCAACAGAACTGTTCGCTTCCCATTCATCTGATCCGGGGATGCACGTAAACTCGTACGGAGTGTCAATAGGATATTTGTTTTTAGAACATCCGGAACAAATTATGAGAATGAAAAACAATGAGCTGCAGATAAATAATCTTTTCACTTTTTGCCTCGCATTCTTTTTAGTGGGTATAACAGTCAGCCATCGGCACCTGACCCTCTTTATACAATAATTGCATCCCTTATCCCGCTCTATATGTTCCTTCAAAAAGGTCATACGGGCTGATCCCCTTGCCTCTGTTTTCCTCTGTAAGCAGGGAATCGAGATTCGTGACATCGATCCATGCAGTGAGCGCCGGATCATCCTGTGATGTCAGGTGTATGCGTGTACTGCCGTCGGTGTCGTCCAGATAGTATTTGCCGAGCGCCAGCTGAACTTCCGTCGCGCCGCTGTCGGCAGGAACAGTGAGTGCATATTTTAGCATTACAGCATCGGGAATAACCGGCCTAAACTGTCTTGTACTATCATCGCGAGTGATACAGCCATCCGCAGCTACATAATATGCGCCTGTTTCATCCCACATCTGAACAAACTCAAAGCGCGTCGTATATTCTATTCTGTCAGTCTTTATCTTGGACAACGCTATCCCCGAGATTACCGGTGTCGCGCTTGACTCTGAAGGATATTCATACGCAAAAAGACAATCCGGGATTGTCGCAGCAACAGTCATGCTGCTGCCATCCCACATAAGCAATTCTGTGAAAGGGTCTTCGCTGCCGTCGGAATAAACCGCTATATATGCTCTGCTCCCCTCTGCACCGAATCTAAGGAAACCGAAATAGTCACTGTTGGGACTCATCACATATTCACCTGCGTAAACCTGCCTCCCATTGATATAAGCGCGAGGGAAACCGATAGGTGCATTGCCGTCGAGTTCATATTCCACCATGAAAGTTTCTTCTGTTCCGTCGTTGTCCAGATCCGCTCTGTAGAAGGTATTTGTTTCATATACTCCGGTAGTCTCTATCTTTTCTACCTTAGACAAGTCTGTCGGCATATCAATTGTGGGTGGCTCAGCTACCGGCGCCTGTGTCAGGTCCTCCGAATTTTCACCATTGCCGGTTTCTGTACCGATAGGAACGTTGGTAGCAGGCAGTTCATCCGAGGGTTGTTCGTCTGCGGGCATCTCTTTTGTGGGGGTTTGAGTTAAAGTCTCGGTTGCCCCTTCATTGCCGATTGATGAACCTGAAGTCTCTACAGGTGTCTTATTACATGCTGCAAGCAGAAGAACTGCAGCCAGGATAGTTATACACAATGCTCTGTTCCTCATGTCCTTGTTCCTCCTTTTTTGCTCTCGTTTAGTCAAAAAACTGATTACAAACTGATTCCCCTTCTTTAGAAAACTATACGAATAGTTTATGTTAAAAAAGAGACAAAGCAATTACAGTTATATTACATTCCGGAATAAAAACTGATAGGTATCCATGCTCGCACAACAGCGAACATGGATACCCTTATTAATTCTATAGTCAAATTAGTGCCAAGCAGTCTCTCGCTTGATGACAGATCAGTTATTATATGAGTTATAATAGCTTGTTTTTACTGTAAACGGACAGTAATGCATATTAGCCAGTTGAGAATAAGTGTACGAGACAATTGAAGGGAAATTGTTATGAGCTTCTATAATAGTGCACCTGCTATTTGAAGGCTGATTAGAAATAATAAGCATTGCATGACCTCCGTTTGTAGATCGGTATACCACTGCACAGGTTTCAGTCATTTGAGCGTAAGCTGTTGTAAGTGAGCTTGCCGAAACACCAGTAGTAACAGAAGAACTTGGCATTGAATAAG
The DNA here is from genome assembly GCA_017616055.1 of Ruminococcus sp. GTDB lineage: Bacteria > Bacillota > Clostridia > Oscillospirales > Ruminococcaceae > Ruminococcus. The sequence goes on along the minus strand of JAFZYX010000255.1, from coordinate 4,382 downwards.
ACCCAACTTTTTCATATTTTGATGAACTAGATGAATACAATTCCGAAACAAATCCTGCTGTTGTATCACGAGGAATACCCCATGCTTTACTGACGAAACCAGAGCAGTCAACTCCATAAGTGGCATCATAATAATTTCCTCTTGGATGTTCAGTATAAAAGCCATTCGTACTGCTATTCGATAATGCGGCCAAGAATTCGGTTGCATTGCATTGCGTAAGCTGTGAGTAAGGCACTCCTGTTAGCGTTGTTCCTGCTGATACGATAGTGCCATCGTTTAGTCTAAACTGAGCAGTAGTCGTCCACTGAACCATCCACATCTGATATGCTCTGTTTAATACGGTATTATAATCTGCGCTAGGAACAGACTTTTGTCCTTCCTTTACTGCTTTTGCATAATTAAGCGCATCTATATCAGCCTCTTTTTCTACGGTTACATTGACGACGCATTCCTTTCCCTGATACTTGAAAGTCAATTCTGCTGTACCCTGCTTTAATCCTTTGATTCTGCCCTTTGAGTATTCAACAATTCCTTCATGGTTCATTTCGCACTGAACGCTAGAAGATACATTGGCAAAAGAACCATCCTTCAGCTTTCCGATGATATCGATAAAGAACACCATATAGGTTTCTTCTATCGAGATATCGGACTGCTCGGTAAAGATTTCACTAACCTTCATGCTGTTAAGATCAGGAGCGTTATCATCATAAAATGTTCTTTCTGCAAGTCCGATTAAATCTGCCATATTTGCAGAAAGAAAAACTCCGGTCTCTTTCTGATCATTACTTGCATGAACCGGATTCGTAAATATCATGGTGCTTACAATGATTGCACTAATAAGGATGCTTATTATTCTTTTCATACGAACTCCTTTCTCGATTCCGGCACGTCGAAGACTTTTCAACATGCCGGTTCAACGACATGCTATAATTGCTAGTTTTCAATTGCCGCAGATACCACGGTAGCAGACTCTGAGTCGTTCGCAGAATAAACGGTAGCCTTTGCCTTTGCTCGGTAAGTCTTTCCACTGCTTACTGTGTACTGTCTGCTGATTGATAGATGATTGCTGTGGCTGCTCAGAGTCCAACTGGCGCGAGTGATCCATAAAAAGCCAACCTTTTCCTACATCATGAGTTCAATCTCGCAATCATCTACTGAACTGTTGGCTTCTAGTTTTGCAGACGGATATGCCGTAGTTCCACTTATTGTAAGCTTGCAGGAAAACTCTCCGATCAGCGCATACTTGGCATCATTTCCACCAGCAGTATACTGTTTCCCATCTCCGGCATAAGTTCCATTTGCAGACATAATCCCTATAAAAAAGACAATCAGCAACATGACAGATATTTTTTTCATGGGCTCACATCCTCCTTTCCTTTGTTCTATCCAATAATTACGTATGAAGAGAATGTTTTGTGACACTTGAGAACTAAAAAATTATTTTTCTTTACCGGTAAAACAGATTTCTACATTTTCAGCTATTTTTATTGCATCTTTGGAATCTATCGTTCCAAAGATATCAACAATTGCATTCTTTTGCCCCCAAAGAACAGTACAATAGCCGTTCTTTATATTCAGAATTCCATCATCTCCATTAATCGTAATGTTATATAACTCAGAATTCTCTGTATCAACTGAAATTACCCCCGCGCTCTTCTTGTCAACAAGACTAATCGAAATAGAAAAGTATGAGCCATCATCTTTTTCAAACCTTATGTTACTTTCCCAAGCATTTAGATAATTCTCTTCAACTTTTTCATATCCTTCCGGAATATATCCGTACATTGTTTTAGTTAGGTCCGCTGTAAAGTACTCATCCGTATCCAGCCTAAACTGATAATCCGTTGACTTGTGTGTGACCTTTGTTATGACCTCCAGAAAACGCTCTCTGTATCCTTCCATAGATATAGTAGTCACAGTTATTCCGAGCAGCAGCACGAGAAATACCGCTGCTGCACGTTGTGAAAAGCTGATAAGTCTGTGGACCGCAGGAGTTCTTCTTTCAACGCGGATAAGCCGTTTCATATTTCGCTCGAAGCGGTGCGAGAAGGTGTGTTCTGGAAGAGCGCCGTACTGCATGTCGATTTGTTCGTTCCAGTCATCGTCTGCCTGCATCAATGCCTGCTTCAGAGCTTCTTCAGTGAAATTCATTTGTCCCGGCCCTCCTCTCTGGTTAATGTCACCCTGAGCTTTGCGCATGCCCGTGAAATCAATTTCCGAGCGTTATCTTCGCTGATGCCCAGGATCTGCGCCATCTCCGCAAAAGAGTACTCGTCTCTGTATCGCAGCAGAAGCACTTCTCTGTACCGCTCAGGAAGCTTCGCTATAGCCTGTTTTAGATCGTAGCGCTCTTCGACTTCCTCCAGCGCCAGCGTTGCCGTATCATCCGCAAATTCTTCTCCGAGCAGGTCGGGAGCCACGTCTTTTTCGCGGACTGCCCGCTTTCTCAGCATGTCTATCGCTATCCTCTTAACAATAATTACGCACAGGCGCTTGGTTTTGTGACACTTCGCCTCGGATATCTTATTGATTTTTTCAATGATCCGGACAAAAGCCTCCTGTACCGCATCCTCCGCCGCTGCATCATCATTCAAGATATCCCTGGCGACATAAAACATCAGATTGCGGTATGTCCGGTATATGAGCTCAAACTTCGACCGTTCTTCTTCCGAATCGATCATCATCATTAAAAACAGCATAGAAACCTCTTTCAGTGCAAAAATGCGCGAAACCCCTGCGCATTTAGTATATCAGAACAGGCTTCAGAATGAAACGCTGCAGTGCTTCCTGCACATTGTTTTCCATTACTAAAACTTCCCACACCCACAGTGGGGCTTGTTCCTTGAAAACTCAATACTTCAGCTAACAAAATAGCGATTTATGCCGCCTTTGCCAAGGCTGACTGCATATAATCCGGCAGACCAAGATAAAAATCATTGATAAACGACTCCATCTGAGCCTCTGTGATCATAAAGTTTTTGTTGATACTATCGAGCATTGCCTGAATGATGATCCCAAATGCATAAGCAAATGTAATGTCTGCAAGTTCATCTGTCAGGAAGAAAAAGATTTCTCCCATAGTACGCAGATCCTGGTTTTGCCTGCCGGTCAGTGCCAGCAGCATATATCTTGAGAATACGATTGCTACGTGTGCTGTAAGTGCATCGCACGAAAGGCTGTGGCATTCTCCAACAAGATTCAGTATAGACTTGCATGTCTTGAAGAAGACTTCTATCTGCCATCTTTTTCCATAGATACGGATGATCTCTTCCTCGGACAGTTCGGGATTTGTGCAGATAAACGGTACCCAGTCCTTGCGATTTTTCTTATTCCTTACGCACACGATCTTAGCAGGGATCCGCACGCCGCTTTTCTCGATTTCAACATTTACGGAGAGAAGATATCTGCTGCGACCTCTGCGCTTCTTGTTCATGCCGTAGATCTTGTTGAGGTTCAGCTTTTCACCATTGTAAATGTAACGGATCTTTGATGATCTGCGGATCATGGCTATAGCGTTCAGACCCAGAGCCTTGATATCCAGTAGCTGTGCAGGAGACGAAAACCATGTATCGAACAGCACATAATCCGCTCTGATTCCTGCTGACAATGCTTTTCGGAGAAGTTCCATCATGGCATTTGTACCTTTGGTTCTGGCAAGTTTTCTTCTCTGGCCTGCAAGCGAACGGCCATCGAACTGTTCTTCCGGGCCAAGCACGTTTTCTTTCTTGGTAGAAGAAAGAAGACAACTGTTCACAGGGATTGCAGTATTGCCATCTGTCCAGAGAAGGGAAAGCAGCCTGAACCCCTTCTTGTATCTGCCGTCACAATGGTCAAAGACTTTTGCTCCAAGTTCAGTCTTTTTACAGCTTGTTCTTTCAAAGAGACTGTCATCAACGATGAAGGCATTTATCCGGTCTACAGAAAGTCAGGGGTTCAAGTGAATCGATCACCTTCTTGGAAAGAAGCGTTGTAAAACGAAGCCAGTTTGTCTTTGCAGAATCAAGAAAGCGGTAGAAGGTGTTCTTGGAAAACGACTCTTTGTAAGAGCTCGTCTTCAACTGCATATACATGCTTCTATCAGAGAAGATGTTACAGAGCTTGTACTTGAAGATATCAAGAACCGGAACACCTTTTTGTTTGCAGGCATTGCACCGGCGGAGGAGATTTCCGATTTTGAAATCCGTGAAAAATCGAGAAATCGTGTTAAAAAGCTCCTTTTCATCCTGACTCTGTGATATAATGGACATGGCATAAATCCTCCCTTGGTATTAGGTTTCTAGTCAATTCCATTATACCAAAAAGCGAGAGTTTATGCCTTTTTATTGGCTGAAATATTGAATTTTCAAGGTTCAACACACTTTTTCAGTGTGGGAAGTTTTAGT
>JAFZYX010000254.1 GCA_017616055.1 Ruminococcus sp. | reverse complement strand
CAATGTAACTGTAAACGGCAAGACCACAAAGGTCAACGGCAACAAGCAGTACACATGGGGCGGTCCTGACGCAGAGCTTGGTTACTATCAGGATACAACTGGAGAACTTGATGTTTCCATTACAGGAAGCGGCAGCTTCACAATTTGGGGCATTGGTCTTATCAAGTAAAATTAAATATAAAAAAGCTCCGATTCATGTCGGAGCTTTTTAATGTTGCGCTCGCCAGCGCACGTTTCTAACGAGTGAAAGTCCCGAATCCACCAGACAGTTGGAAGGATATAGCCGAACATCAAGGGTGTCCATTGTTAGGTGGAATCTGAAGGAAGATGCAGGCAAATCTCTTAGCCGACGAATAGGATCCTTTTTAGGCTAAGTGAAAGGCAAGGTGGCCATACACACTTAAGCCCAATAGCTGTACGGAATTGTATCTTAAAAAAGGCGAATACATGGAGAGAAAGTAACGTGTGATACCCGGGAATGTCTCACCGGCGGGTGAAAACAGAGTAAGTAACTCGTAGTAACAACGAATGGCGAGAAGTCAGCAGAGGTCCTAATACGGAGGTAGATGCAAATACAACCGGAAAGACCGAACCTTAGGAGGTGTTAGTAAATGAATGTAAGCGAACATGGAGCAGAATACAGACAATCTCGAGAAAGATAAAAAGAAGTATTATCGTCAGAATCCGGAAGACGACAGACGCAAATTATAATTTATAGAACAAACTCTACAGTCTCATTTTGTAATATGTTATTTTCACATATTTCTTCTAGACATAAAATAATCCCCTTAGAGTTTTCGCACTATTATTTCATATGCTACTCTAAGGGGATTATATTAACTCATAGGTTTAAATGTCAGTACAAAATCTAACTAATTTAAGATATAAAGCTGTATGCTTTATTCTGTAATACTGCATCAGTTCTGGAAAGCTATACGGAAGAAGTTGTAGAGATGAGCTCTGATACAGTTATCACCATGATAACCGCCGTTTACATAGTGCCATATATGAGGAACGCCGTTATTCTCAAAGTTATTGTGATAGCTTCTTGGATTGTCGCCAACAGTCTGGTCATTGCTTCCTGCTGTTATCATCAGGAAGTAAGGCTCATTACTGCTGTCCCACTTAAATGAACCCGTAACTCCGGGAGCTGGGCATATAGCACCAATGTAGCCTATCTTATCTGACATCTGCATTCCAATGAGGAGTGACTCGCGTCCACCCATCGAAAATCCTGTGATAGCGGTATTATCCTTACCAGTAAGAACGCTATAGTTCTTCTCAATCTCAGGCATAAGGTCATTCTTGAGCTGATTGATGAAATTATCGTAAGCTCTGTTGTTATTATCATCCATACCTGTAACTGCATCCTGAGTAGCGCTTGAGTATACATCAGGGAATACACAGATCATTTCCTTAGCCGCGCCCTCAGCAATGGCATTACCAAGCATCTCGCGAGTGTGCATCTCGGCGTTGCCCTGTGTGAGCATTCTGTCAGGATTTTCATAATAGCCATGAAGAATGTACATTACAGGGTACTTCTTGTTAGGATCGTAGTTTGGAGGCAGAAGAACGTTGTATTTCTTGTTGCGCTTGCAGGTATTAGAATAATATGTCTTATTCTGAATCAGTCCGTAAGTTACACCGCCCTTAGACTGATTTGCAGAATCAGGCTCTTTTTCAACTATATTTGTCTGGACCTTAGCTGTAAAATCCTTCATTGAAAGATGTGAAGCTATTTCAGAAGAAGTTGTTGTCGTTGTTGAAGTAGTAGTTGTAGTCGTAACCTTTGTTGTAGTAGTTACCTTTGTTGTAGTTGTTACAGGTGCGGTAACTGTCTTAATATTGTCTGAATAACTCTCTGGGAGCTGTGTGAGCAAAGTCAGGAGGTACTTCTGGATAGAAAGAGCGTCGTATGCTGTGATGCCACCGCCTGCTTCGCTTACGTCTGCATTGTAAATGCCCGGCTCTGTAAGCTTATACTTATCAGGGTTGGCAAGTGACTGCATTATAAGGACTGCGTCACCCATATCAACGTAACCGTCTGCGTTAGCGTCTCCCCATTTTGTTACCTTTGAATTAAGTATCTCCTTCAAATCACGTGAAGGATCAGTTGTCGGAGGTGTGACTACAGTCTCTGGTCCCTCTATAACTGTACCATCTACTGCTGCAAAGAAATTATCAACATAAAAGTTTGTTGCAGGAGTATCATCATCAGAGTCACCCTCAGTCTCAACATAAATGAGAGGACTTTTAGCACCCTCAGGTATCTTGTAGCTTGTATTTGCCAGCTGTGTCCACTCACCCTTTACAACATCCTTTGTGTCGATCTTATCGTAGTGATCCTCTCCGTCTGAGCCTGTATACTGAAGAGTAAGGTGGAATGTAGTCGAAGGTGCGCCTTCATTATACTTTACAATAGCTGAAAAACTGTAGCTCTCTCCTGCTTTGAACTTATAATTCAGGTTCTTTCCGACACCCTTCCACGAAGCTGAACGATCTGAGCAGTATACCGAGCACTCGCCATCATATGCTTCGTCTCTGCTTAAATCAACTGTTGCGCCGCCTCTATCTGAGCAACCGTCAATCTTGCCCTCGAATGTATTCTTGAATATATATGTCTGATCTGTATCAGAGGAGCTTGAACCTTCTCCTTCAAACTTCCACCAGTCAACGTTCATAAGATATCCGTCTCCACCATTGAATACAAGGTACAGATCATGTTCGCCGTCAGCGCCTGCAACATCGCAGGATACTTCTTCCCATTTCTGCCAACCGCCTGTGCCGCCGACTTCAAGGTTGCCCACAAGAGGACCTGTCTTGCTGTCAAGATGGAGCTCGATATTTCCGCCACTTTCAGCAGAAGCAACACAAGCTGTGAATTTGTTTGCACCTTCTCCAAAGTCAACACCTGCAACCTTGATGTAAGCGCCTTTTTTGATGCTTCCTATATTAACAGAGTTGGAAGAATCCTTTTCTGTCTTGATGCCTTCACTCCAACAGATAGTCTCAGCCTCTACTCTCTCGAAAGGATTGAGAGGCTCAAGCTGATCAGGACCGGTGGTGGTCAGCTTCATAACAGGAATAGTACCGTCAGAGTTATATGTGAATTCTTCGCAGGAAGCGCTTCGGTTATATGAGCCTCCTCCAGGAATACCGCTCTTATGATAGAAGAAATATGAATGGTCTTTATAATCAATAATACCACCGTGTGTGGTAAAGCAGTTTGAACCCTGCTGTAGAACTCCGCGGTATGTCCACGGACCAGTAACAGAAGGACCTGTCGCATAGCACTGACTTTCACCGCCGTAGCCGTCAACAAAAGATGCCCACACAAGGTAGTAAAGGTTATTGTGCTTGTATATCCACGGACCTTCTCCATAGGTAGTACCCTTGTTGCTGGAGCCGAACTGCTGTGCGTTCATGTCAAACTGTTTGATCTGACCGTCCAGAGTTACCATATCTTCTTTAAGTTTTACATAATAGCATTTCGGGTTACCGAACATGAGCCAAGCCTGACCGTCATCATCTATTATAACAGTCGGATCGATGTAATCCCAGTTAGGACCGCAAAGCGGCTTGCCGTTGGGATCGCTGTATGGTCCTTCGGGTGAATCTGCCACTGCTACACCGATAGCTCTTCCGCCACCACCCTTGTTGGTGGTGGTGAAATAGAAATAATACTTGCCGTTGCGCTCAATACACTGAGAAGCCCATGCATCATTTGCGTTACACCATGAGAATGACGTATCCTCTAGTATTCTGCCGTGGTCTGTCCAGTTCTTCATATCTTTTGTTGAGAAGCACTGCCAGCCTGTCATGTAGTAGAAATCGTTGTTGCCCTCACGGTCACAGCCTGTAAATACATACAGCTCATCGCCAAATACTACGGGGGCAGGGTCAGGTGTAAATGATGTCTGTACGATAGGGTTCTCTGCCTGCGTAACAACAGGTGCTGCTGCGCAGAGGGTTACGGCTGTCAAAGCAGCCGCAGTAATTGCTGAAATAATCTTTCTCATTCCAATTCTCCTTTTTTAATATCCCATTTCTGTTGTGATTACAGATACTATCTGTAATCTTTTACTATAATTATACATTATCATTTTAACACGCAACTTTGTTGATTTCAACCCATAATTTTTATGAATTAGTGGAAAAAATATAGAAATTGACAAGAAATTAACATACTCACATTATTCAGGAATATTTTTTCTTTTAAACACCTCAAATCAGAATTAAACTGTAGATTGCTTCGACCTTACTCTGCGCAGAAATCTTTCAAATAAACAAAATAGTGTAGAATACTTTTTGTCAGACACATTTTCAAGAAGGTCCTTCCATTCAGCTTCTTCGATCTCTATGTTTATTTCATTAAGGTCTCCTTGACTGAATAGCTTTTTCACATACTGTATTTTAGTATCTTCATTGTCTTTTTTGCCAAATGATATTCCTGAACATGATGTCGTTGAAAACAGTGTGATCATTGCTGTGATAAATAAAATAGTTTTTTTCATGATGCTTTCCTTTCGTTTTGTATATTATTAAGACAAGTATTATAGCATTATCATAATAGCAAACAATTATTAATTAACATTGAAACAATATACTTAGCTATATATAGCATTATTATCAAAGATAAACGTTGAGCAAAACCATACCTGCTAGCTTGACATACCCCATATATATGTCTATACTATAATAAAGACAGGAGATGATTAGTATGAGCAAAAGAATAAATGTTACCATTGTTCCTCTCGATAACAGAGACCGTGAACAATTCATCAGAGATAATCAGGAAGCATTCAATTATGGAGCTTTGGAAGAATTTGGTCAACGAGATGATCACTTTGAAGAAGATGGAGAGATAATTTCTCATGACACGATATCTCATGCGATTGACGAAGGAATAGCATATCGTATTTTGCAGGACGACAAAATTGTTGGCGGCGTAGTAATAAAAACAGAATACGACCATGGCGAGCTTGTATTGTTGTTCGTATCTCCTGCTGTTCACAGCAAAGGTATTGGCTATGCGACGTGGTGTGAAATAGAAACTATACACCCCGAAATAACGGTCTGGGAGACCGTTACACCATATTTTGAAAAACGCAATATCCACTTTTATGTGAACCGCTGCGGATTTCATATCGTAGAATTCTATAACGCTCATCACCGCGATCCTCACGATGAGGACGGTGAAATATCCGAAATGTTCCGCTTCGAAAAGATACTACCAGTTACTCCTGAATCAATAAAGGAACAAGTTAAGCGTATCACTTACCATGAAGGAATCCTGCAAAAGGCTGAGAATGGTTCTCCCGAAATACTTGGACAATTGTCAGACTATTACGGAAGCCCTGAATGGAAGCGTGACTATGCTGCCGACGAGGCAGGTCTTCTCCCGAGTGATCTCAAACGAGGAGTTCTATCAGAAGATGGAATATATAATTTACTGGAGAAATGATTATCCCCCCAATCACCAAGGAGTATCTCACTTGAGGAGAAAAAATATATTTGACTTTTCAAATATACGAACATCAGCTCCCGCGAGGGTAATGTCATTAAGCTAAGGAAAAGTAAAATAATCACAGGAATCAGTCCTGTCCGCTACCTAACGGAAAGGCGTTGGTGAGACTTGATTACAAGAAGAATGGGTTACAGCTATGAGCGAAAGATCTGAACTGACAACTAAAACAGACGCAAATGCTTTCAGAAATTACTATTATCTCAAAGAGGAACTGGTGCAGTTGCTCAATAATTTCTGCATCTGTTCAAGAATTAGTGAAGTTATACCGGTTATATTATCGGCGAATAATACAAATATAACGCAAATAGTGCAGCATGTTGACAATGATTTGTTAGTGTGATACACTTAATAAGTAATTTTTTGAATTGAATACAGGAGAAAACGATGAAAAGGAAGAAGATATATATAACAATTATTTCAATAATTTTAATACTGATTCTTTTGTTTTCTGGAACATGGATATATTGTTATTATGCTGTTTGGAAGCCACATATACCCACTAATATTTCTAAATTGGAAATTGATAAAAACAGTAGTGCTAGACGCACATTTTACAGAACACCTTATGACGAAAAAAATAGACAGTTTACTTTGTCTTTGCCATGGTTTGGTAATTTTCATTGTGTATGTTCATATACATCAGGTATAAATTTTGATGATAATAATTTCATAATTAATGAAAATGGTGAGAAAGAGATTATTCCAACAGCTATTTCAGGTTCCGATTATATTTTTTCCATTTTGTTACCTGTT
>JAFZYX010000253.1 GCA_017616055.1 Ruminococcus sp. | reverse complement strand
TCATCCGCTTCTTCAAAAACTGTTATAGTATTGACTGTTCCCATTGCAAAAAACATTTTCTGAGTCTGTACTGTATTTGTCATAAGACCGCCTCCCATTCAGCTTATCTTCAGAACCTGCCGCCTCTGCCGCCCATTTCTCCGTTCATTCCGCCTCGCATACCGCCGCCCATCATGCTCTGCGGTATCTCGGATACCTCTGAACCGTTGACGATTATCGTACCGCCGTTGAATTCTGCTGTTCTGTCATAGTCGAACGAGGACATCTGAGCTGTTACGTTGATAGTGCCGCCGTTCACATATATGGAACCGTTAGAGTCGATAGCGTCCGTATCGCCCTGACCTACTTCAACATTGATATTTCCGCCGTTTATTTCAATGGCAGTTTCGTAAGAATCAGAGCTTGCAGAGGCATTGATACCGTCATCAGTTGCATAGATATCTATATTGCCGTCATTGATAAGAATGTAAGTGGCTTCAAGTCCCTCGGCAGCAGTGATTTCCATTGTACCGCCGTCTATCTGAAGCAGAGCACAGGCTTGTATTCCATCACTGCCGCCGTTGATAGTGAATGTTCCGCCTGATATTGTGATTGTGCCTTCGGATTCATCGTTCTCACAGTGGAAGCCATCCTTATTTGTGGTGATATTGAAAGTACCGTCGCTTACTGAGATAGAATCATTTGCTTCAAAAGCGTCAAGTGCAGACTTAACACTGTATGTGCCGCCTGTGATCTTCATATCGTCCTTTGATGTTATACCGTTCCCGTAATACGAAGTGATATTCAGTGTGCCTGTGCCATTGAGTACAAGGTCGTCCTTAGAGTAGATCACTGCATCGGTATTGACATCACCATCAGAAGTGAACTGACCGCTGACTGTAAGGGTATTTTCACTGTTGGTTGTAGTTACGAAAACCTTGTCTGCTGATACGACATATATAGCCGAAAAATCATTGTTTGTTATACTCACGCCGTCAAGTACCAGCTGAATCTTTACATTCTCGTCAGCTTCAACTCTTATGGTACAATTCTCAGCTGTTCCGCTTATAGTATATATGCCTTCTTCGGTAATGTCAATGGTCGTGTCATCAGATACAGTGATACTCTTTGCTTCGCTTGTATCGGCTGTCTGTTCAAGATCACGTTCAGTAAAAACAGATTCCTCATCAGCTTCACTATTTGAAAGCTGTGATAACGATGCTTCCTCATTCTTCTCAGATACAACCGCTGTTTTTGAACTATTATCGGCTATTGTACTGCTGCTTGAATTTGCATTACTTCCGCAGCCGGTTACAGCTGCTGCGAACATTGCTGCCATAAATGAATACATATATATCTTTTTCATAATAACTCTCCTTTTTTATACGTCATGTGGTTTGTGTTTGTTTCTATGTCTGTATTATACAGGAGCAGTTTGTAAGATAAATGGAGCCTAAGTGGAATATCAGGCAGGCAATGTGGAATTACGGTCTTGCTTTGTGACAGATCAGTGAAAAAGGCAAGTTAACAATGACGTGATATTATATTAAAAGGCAGCCATACGGCTGTGAGGACTTTTTTGTTATAATAAAGACCGCAAATAAATCTGCGGTCTTTTCAGATTAATATGAATTACGCTTAATCCAGGTTCTTTGTAAGTGTAAGAAGAATATAGTTGTTCGGAGCTTGGTGCTCCTGTTATTGGATTATCCAATGAGTATAAAGCAATTGAAATATCATTATTTAAAGGTTTTTTATCTTGTTACATTATACAACAGACATATTCTAAGATTGTACAAATATACAAAAAGCGAAAATATGTGCATTGTTAATAAAATATATTTGAATCAATTCAAACATTATGATATTATTTCTATATAAGATAAAACTATGCCATTATATAATTATCAATATTATGTTCTTTGCCGTATCTGGTAAGGAACTTATGTTGACTATCATTATCTTTTATCAGAAATATATACCGAAAACAGCTATTGTTGAGAGGTGTGGAAGTAATATTATTTAGGAGCGGAATGCGTTATGAAAAAAAATGGATCATTATTTTTAACGTGTTCATTATGATTGCTATGCTGATCTTTGTGGTTCTGAATTCCAATCTTCAGAGTCGAAACACTGCACAAAGACAAATAGAACATTTTGAAAATACCACAATCGCAATGGAGCGTGTCACCGAGAATTATCTGGAGGGCGAACAGCGCATCTGCGATGTGTGGGCACGCTATATCAACAGCCAAAACATGACCATTGAAGAAGCTGTTTCCTTCATCAGGATCTCTCATGTGCTGCCAAATGCATCTGCACATATTGTGTATCTTGATACGTTGTCCGGGCTATCTACAAAAGCAAAGCAGGATACCTTCAACGATTATACCGTTTCATATAAGCGGATGGATCTTCTTAACGATGTGAGCTGGAGCTCCGATATTGGGGAATCCATTAATATTTCCCGTGCATATACGAATCCGGTAAATGGCAAACAATCTCTGGCATTCTGCAATTTTATAACCCTTTACGATTCAGATACCGATGTTCCAAAAGACGCCATATTGCTGCGGGTGCTGCCGATCACAGAACTGGAGCAGAAATGGATCTTCCCACAGGAAGAGTATGAAAACGCTGAGCTTTCCATGATCGATGCAGACGGCAATTATATCATCAAGGATCATTCATTCAAAAATTCTAATTTCTTTGAGTTTTACAAGTCTTACAATGCTGGTGATACTGCTGCCGCACAGGAGCTTTTTGAAAAAATCACTTCTTCGACCGGTTCGTTTTCTATGCGTAATTCCCGCGGTGAGAAATGTATTCTCGCATATACTCCGATCGCTTCAAAAGCGGAATGGGTGCTTCTCAGCTTTATGCCGATGAATGAGCTGAGCGTCAACACTGAAAACTGGCTGCTGGTCGTAATTGTTTCAGTCGGTCTTCTGATCCTGTTTGTGTTTGATCTGACAGTTATGCTTTACTTCAATCAGAAGCTTCATGCAGCGGCAAGAGAAGCGGCATCGGCAAACAAAGCAAAAACCGATTTTCTTTCTACGATGTCCCATGATATACGAACGCCGATGAACGCAATCATTGGCCTTACGACGATTATGAAAAAGAATCTCGATGATACCGAATTAGTCAGAGAGAATCTGAAAAAGATTACGCTAGCGAGCAATCATTTGCTCACTCTAATCAATGATATCCTTGATATTTCCAAGGTTGAAAGTGGAAAACTGAACCTCAGCCCGCAGACCTTCTCTATCGTCGAGGCAGTGGAAAATCTCGTGAACATTTCCCAGCCGATGATAAAGGAAAAGAACATCGACTTTCACTTCCGGATCAATCGGATGGAAAAAGAATATTTCTACGCCGATCAGCTTCGGTTGAATCAGATCTATATCAACATCCTATCCAACGCCATCAAATATACAGAACCCGGCGGTCATGTCAGCGTGGATATGCATGAGGATGAAAGTAAGAAACCCGGATGCGTGCAGCTGACCTATATCGTATCCGATTCCGGCATCGGCATGAGTCCGGAATATATAGTCTTGACCGAACCGTGCAGATATGATATAATCAAAGAAAGCAAATAGTTGTTCATTCTATTCTATAGATAATATTTAGGGGGAGATTATTATGGAAAAGAACCGATTAGAAGCATTCAGTGACGGTGTACTTGCGATTATCATCACTATCATGATACTGGAGCTGAAACAGCCTGTTGGAGACAGACTGGATGATTTTTTAGCTTTGATGCCTACGCTTCTTGCATACTTGCTTAGCTTTGTATTTGTAGCAATATACTGGGTAAATCATCATCTCATTTTTCACCAGGCAGAAAAAATCAACGTGAAGATACTATGGTGCAATATAGCATGGCTGTTTGTAATGTCGTTCATTCCATTCGGTACAGCCTGGGTAGGCACATATCCGACTTCATGGGCACCGCTTGCAATTTATTTTTTTGATATGTCGCTTGCAAGCATAGCATTTCATCTGATGTACTGGCTCATCGCACGCGAAAACAACATAAAGTTCAGTCTTGGAGCGCGTAGCATAATAAGTCTGATAACTTATGCCGGAGCAGCTATGTTTGGCGGATTCTGTCCGATAGCAGCATTCATTATTGTTGCTGTAGTCTCCTGTTGGTGGATATTTCCTGAAAGGAAAAAACATTAAACGATAAAGTCCTCATAGCTTTGGCTGTGAGGACTTTTTTGTTTCAGAAAAATTGTGTAAAAATTAGATTTTAAAATAATACTTATTCCAGATGAAGAACATTAAGAAGTAATATCCAGCTGATTCCATAATAAGAGATTACGGCAACAAGGTCGTTGACCGTTGTAATTAGCGGTCCGGAAGCAACAGCTGGATCCACTTTGATTTTTTTGAAGAAAAGAGGTATTAACGTACCGACAGCACTTGAGATAAGCATAGCTATCATAAGTGAAACACCTATACAGCCTGATACTGCGAATGCAAACATTGTCTCTTTTCCTTTGAACAAAGAAATATATAATCCGATAAAGGAAAATGACAAAAACCCAAGCAGCAAACCATTGCACAATCCAATCCTGATCTCTTTTATTACCAGATGCATTTTTTGCTTGAAAGACAGATTTTCATCTGTCATAACGCGAATAGTAACGGCAAGAGACTGTGTTCCGACATTACCTGCCATGTCGAGTATCAAGGACTGGAACGCCATGATCAGAGTCAATTGAGCAACTACCTTTTCAAAAAGGCCGACAACTGTCGATACTCCGATTCCCAAAACAAGAAGCGTCAATAGCCAAGGCAGACGTTTTTTCATACTCTGTATAAGCGTCTCGTTCAAGTCCTCTTCTGCTGTAAGACCAGCAAGTCTTGCATAGTCCTCGCCCATTTCTTCATCAACAGCTTCAATGATGTTCTGAGCTGTAATAACGCCGAGAAGCTTATTGCTCTCGTCCAGAACGGGAATGATGCTTTCAGAATAATCCTTCAGTTTTTCAATACAATCGGAAGTTTGCTCATTTGCGTATACATACGGAAAAGAAGTTGCAATAATGCTTGACAGCGGCTTTCCGCTGCGTGCGGTAATAAGATCCTTCAAATCAATTGCACCGTTATACTCATCTTCATCATCAACCACAAAAAGCGTTGTAATATTGTCGTTTTCCGCAGCTTGACGTACAAGCTCATTCATTGCTTCTTTGATAGACATATTATCGTGAATTATAATGCAATTTGTTGTCATTCTGCTGCCGATCTCATCTTCATCAAATGAGGCAATCAATTTGATCTCTTTTTGAACGTCAAGGTCGACTGCATCAATTATTAAGCTGCGTTTTTCTTTTCCAATCGACCTGAGTACTTCAACCGCAGTATCTGTATCCAGCTTTGAAACAACAGCAGCTGCTTTGCGGACATCCATCTCTTTAAGATAAACGCCAGCATCTTCCTCATCAAAGAACTCGAAGATCTCAGAAAGCATATCTGTACTGCTGATACGATAGAACTTTTTTCTTTCCTTTTCCGAGAGTGTTGAAAGAACATCAGCAATATCATTGGCATGATAATCTTCAAGCTTATACATTAGCTTTTTCGGAGCAGCATTGCTGCGAAGTATTTCTGTGATCTCAGCAGTGTAATCCGGTTTTACCGCTGTTTCTGCTGTATGTAAAATTTCCTTGTTATCCATTCTTTTAACCTCCTGATTATTAATAAGCAGAAGGGACAAATGGGCATAAAAAACCCGTATATGAGCTGGGCAGGTCACATACGGGGAACAACAATCATGAATTCAAGCGTAGCAC
>JAFZYX010000252.1 GCA_017616055.1 Ruminococcus sp. | reverse complement strand
GTATACCTTTGACGATGTATTTGCTATGACAACGGAAGAGGTACTTGCACTATTCGCTGAAAAAGGCTTGACACAGGAAAATGGCTATTATGTTTACGGTCAGGGTGACGATGCAGAGTACGTGTTTCCGCATTTGTGGGAAGTTTTAATTTTCTCCGATGCTTATCTCTCAGATCAGACAGTTGAGGAACTTCTGAAGAAATATCCTCCTATAGATAATGGAAATCAGTTGTATTGTTCAGGCAACAGCATATGGAACGAACAAATGATAAAGAGCTCACTTGCTCTGCCCGAGGAGTATTTTGATTATAATGTATTCGAAGATCGTCTCTACGTTAATGAAAAAGGAAGCACAAAGAAGAGCAGTATCGCCTGTGACTGCATCATAAGATGCAAGCTTACCGACAAAAATGAATATGCAGCTGTGCGTAATGCTGCACTGAATTATTTACAGCTGCGCCCTGACTTTGATTCGTTTCGTATAGATGGAGAGATACCTTATTACGACAAGGAAAGAAGTGCTGCACTGAAGATAGCGAAAGCTGTATCGTATTATATGGAGAATAACTCTGTTTATGGAATTACTTTTTATTCAGATGGAAGAGTAGGCATAGGCTATCCCGAGGAGTATGATACGCAGATAAGAGCATATGTAACTCAGCTTGATACAGAAGGTGTAACAATAGACTTTGGCCCTCATGGGACAGGCTATGATTTTAGCGGTACTCTTACAATAGATGACTATGAAGCGGGAATAAACTATTATATGTCCAGAAACTCGCCCTACGGATATGCTAGGGTATATGAAGAAAACGGTGTTAAAAAGATACGAGTTGTTGCTCAATCGAGAGATGATTATACACAGATGACTGAATACATTTCAGGACTTGGTATTGACGGAAATCTGATACAATGTCTTGATTTATCAATGACAGGTTTTAATTTTGACGATAGTACACAGATTCAAAAAGGTGATGCAAACGGCAACAATATTATAGACGCTGTTGATGCGTCCATTATTCTCGTTAACTATGCGAGATTTTCAACTTCATCTGACAAGCCTACTGAAAGTGAGCTTTATGTACAGGACGTCAATGATGACAGTTTCATAAACGCAGTAGATGCGTCAATGGTACTGGCATATTATGCATATGTATCTGTCGGCGGAAATCTAAGTTTTTCTGAATACTTAAATAATTCAGAGAAGACAGTGAAGACGACAAATGAATGGAACGGAAAACCTGTTTCTTCTGAATTGTACACAGTACTGAGTAAAAATACAGATGAAAAAACTGTTATAGCTGTATCTCCACGATTTAATAGCACTGAGCAATATAAATATAACGGAAAAACTATGGCAGAATACTTAGAAGAAATAAGCTACAGTAACTTGCTTAATGAAAAGCTGCATCAGATTCTTTTAGACGGTGACAAATTGAAATATGGTGAGATATTGTACACAACAGGAACTCCTAATGGAATAAGATGGTCGAAAGAGCTTTATGAGCAAAAGCGTGAGTTTTATGGAGAGAAATTCCTTGCTAAATATATAGTAAACGGTGAATTCTTAAAAGATCTAGTAGAAGCTGATATTGCAGACTTTAGCACTGAACCTTACACCGCTTTAACGGATGCAAATAATGCTTACCAAGCTTACAAAAAAGTAATCATACAAGAAGCCATCGAACAGCTAAAACAGCAAAACATCAAATATGATTACAATGAAGAATACAATGACCTGATCATTAATATTACAGCAGAGGAGTTCAAAGGCTTATCTCTTGAAAATGTGTCTTGTTATTATATAGCTTCAACTTATGACGATGATGGTTATGTCTCGACAAAAGAAGCAAATTTGTAATATCCTAAGACATCTTGTATAATTCTGTTTGGCTTAAAATATGTGGGGCTTTTAAACAGTTTGCTAACAAAGGTCAGTACTCATAAAGAAGTATTCCAAAAACTAATATGAAAGACCTATACAGCGGGCTATAAGCAAAACAGGAAGAAACTTAATTTTGAAGTCTCTTCCTGTTTATTTTTGTCAGCACATAATTCATAACAACAGATTATTGCTGATGAACCTGCATAGTAGCCTTTTATTAGAAAAATATTATATTGAGTTGCAACAAGATTTATTCTTCTGCTGCTTTCTTCAATGAATTATAGATTTCTTCTGTAAAGATACCGAGGATTTCACGCTTGATCTCCTCGTCATTGAGCAGCAGTGAGAAAAAGTTCTGATTCCGCTCCAGTCCTTCCCATGTTTAATTTGTACAAATATATAAATAGCTCTTGACAAGTGACCTATCGTTCGCTATAATATAGATAGTAAGTGAACGATAGGTCACTCTTTATTATCGGAGGAAATTATGGCAAAGGATACAAAGGAAAGAATACTTGATGAAGCTCTCAGACAGTTTTCGCAGAAGGGATTTGACGGTACGAATATCCGTGAGCTGACTGCATCGCTGGGGCTTGTGAAGTCATCAATGTACAAACATTATAAGAGTAAAGAAGAGATATGGAACTCTTTGCTGGACAGAATGATCGCATATTACAATGAACGCTTCGGTTCAGCGGAGAATCTGCCGCCTGTACCCGATACTCTTGATGAACTTACTGCAATGACAATGCGAATGGTCGATATTACGGTGCATGATGAAAGAATAGTGATGACAAGAAAACTACTGTCTATTGAGCAGTACCGTGATGAACGTGCAAGACAGCTTGCAACAAAGCACTTTCTGACGGGGCTGACAGAGATGTTCACATATATTTTTGACGGCATGATGAAAAAAGGCCTGCTGAGGAACGATGACCCTCAAATGCTTGCGTTTGCCTATACTGCGCCGATCTCTGCTCTGATTCATTTATGTGACCGTGAGCCCGAAAAAACAGCTGATGCTATATCACAGATCAAAGCATTCAGCGAGCATTTTGTCAGGGTCTACGGGCAGGAAAACCGATCAGAATAAAACATGAACGCCAAGGCAGGCGTGGGGTATTGACTGCAATGAGAAAGGGATGACAACAAATGGTTCTGGAAACGAAAAGACTGTTGCTTCGAGAAATGAACACACACGATCATCAGGCGCTGTTTCTGGTGCTCGGCGACCCTGAGACCATGCTGCATTATCCTTACACATTCGATATGCAGCGTGTTAATGATTGGATTGAACGGAACATGGTTCGCTATCAGAATGACGGCTTCGGACTGTGGGCTGTTTGCCTGAAGGAAACAGGTGAGCTGATCGGCGACTGCGGGCTGACACTCCAGAATATCAATGGAGAGATACTGCCGGAGATCGGCTACCATATTCGCCGTGACTGCCAGCGAAAAGGCTATGCCGGAGAGGCCGCAAAAGCAGTCCGGGATTTGGCATTCCAAAACACAGATTATCCAACCCTGTATTCCTACTGCAAATACACAAATGTGCCTTCCATAAAAACAGCAGAATCCATCGGTATGCATTTTGTATGCGAATATCCGGATGAAACAAATGGAACGACCCATGTGTCGTCAATTTCAAGGAAAGAATGGCTGAATAAAATTACTGAGAATCACCGTACAGGAAATGGAGAATAAAAAATGAATAGAAAAGCACTCGTCGTGATAGATATTCAAAATGACATTACTAAGCATTACAGGGACATCATTGAAAACATAAATTCTGCTATTGATTGGGCAATGAAACAGAAAATGGCAGTTATCTATATTAAACACAATAACCTGTCTGCCGGTACACGCACATTCAAGCCGGACACAAAGGGGGCTGAGCTGGTTCCTGAAATGAAGGTGGTGTCCGATAATATCTTTGTGAAGACGAAAGCAAATGCGCTTACAAGTGAGGAATTTACAGAGTTCATTGAAAAGAACGGTATTAAAGAGTTCTATGTTGCCGGTGCTGATGCCACTGCTTGTGTTAAATCCACCTGCTTCAACATGACAAAGGCAGGATATGACGTTCATGTCATATCCGATTGTGTTACAAGCTATGATCTGAAGAAACTTGATGAAATGTATGCTTACTATGCGAGCAAGGGTTGTGAGGTCAAAAGCCTTGCCATCTATATGGGAATTAAATATCAATTCAGGAGATTGGACAATAACAATTTCACAGGTCATTCATTGGATGATTTTGTCCGTCACCAGACTGTTACAGAGTGTTGGAGAAAGATTGACAACGATTGGAAGCTTGTGCCGAATGTCTATGAAGAAAACTGGTCACAGGAAAAGTGCCGGGAGATCGCAGAAGAAGTGGTGCATAATATAAACCTTGACCAGACCGGATTTGGCGCCTTCGACGGTGAGCGGCTCATTGGTTTTGCAACTGTCTCCCACCGTATATTCGGAGTTACGGCAAAATATGTGCAGCTGGTTTGTTTTCAGGTATCAGAGGAATACAGACGTCAGGGAATCGGCAGGAAGCTCTTTTCCATGGTCTGCGAAGAGGCTCGGCGGATTGGCGCGGACAAACTGTACATATCTGCTCATTCCTCAAAAGAGTCACAGGCGGCATACCGGGAACTTGGCTGTACGCCTGCGGAGGAGGTCAATGAGAAACTGGCAGCAGCGGAACCGTTTGACGTCCAGATGGAATACAGATTATATTGCGTATAAGTGAGGTGCGGTTTTTGAATTTGCAGTTATTAAAAGCGGATACATCAGATGCATTGACACTGAACGGAATTTCCAAGCGTGCATTTGACAGTGATGTTTTCGTAGGCGGAGCATCGGCAGAAGGTCCGCCCGGGTATATGTCGGTCTCATTTCATACTGAGATGGCAAGACAAGGGCATCTGTATAAACTGACAGAAGAAGGGCTGATCGTCGGTGGAGCAATCCTGTTTTTGCAGGTAGACGTTCTGAACATCGGCAGGATATTTGTTGCGCCTGAGCATTTCCGTAAAGGGTACGGGTCTTTTATGATGCAGCAAATAGAATCAATGTTTACCGGGGTAAAAGAGATCACTCTGGACACCCCCGACTGGAATACAAGAACAAATACTTTTTATGCAAAACTGGGATATACGGAAATTAAACGGGACAGAGGTCTGGTTTATTATTCAAAGAGAAAGCTGACAGAGAATATGATCCGTCTGACTTAAAGCAGACATATAGAAATAGTTGAAGGAGACTTAAATGAAAAACACAGTGATCTACATTCACGGCAAAAACGGGAGTACCGATGAATGCGAATTCTACAAGCCCCTGTTCCCTGAGTATGATGTTGTTGGTATTGACTACAAAGCCGAAACACCGTGGCAGGCAAGGTCGGAGTTTCCGAAGCTGTATGACGAACTATGCGAAAACGGCGATAGAGTCATACTGATAGCAAACAGTATAGGAGCATATTTTGCAATGCAGTCGCTTGCCGACAAGAGAATAGACAGAGCATTT
>JAFZYX010000027.1 GCA_017616055.1 Ruminococcus sp. | reverse complement strand
TGATATAGGCAGATTTCTCGGCTTCGAAAACCACGACGGAGTAGTTGTCGCAGGCATGGGTAACTTCGGAAGGGCTATGCTGGAATACAATGGCTTTGAGGCTTATGGCTTCGATATCGTATGCGGCTTCGACTGCAACAGGGAGCGTGTGGGCAATACCATAAACGGCAAACCCGTCCGCCATATTGACGAGCTGGAAAGCTTCTGCCTAAGCAGCGGTATTCATATCGGTATCATAACCGTACCTGAGGCGGCTGCACAGGAGGTCTGCGACAGAATGGCAAAGGCAGGGATAAAATTCATTCTTAATTTCGCCGCAATTCACCTCAACGCTCCCAAAGGCGTTACTGTACATAACGAAAATATCTCCCTCACACTTGCTATGCTTGCAAGGTGTGGAGCGAACTGATGAATTCATTATTATCATAATTGATGGTTGTATATTACCTACAATGTCATTTTCAAAACATAAAAAGGACTGCTCCCGCAGTCCTTTTTATGTTTTGAATTTATAATCTTATCAAACTAATCTTACAAAGTTACATCTTGAACTGTCAAACGTAATATCAACACTGCCATTGTAAAGTCGCTTGATAACAAGTCTTCCGTCGCTTTCAAGGAAATAATAATAGCTACACTTTGAATTTGCACATGTCAGGCTACTGTATGTACATGAATGATATACAGGTTTCTTAACATCATTATTTGCATAGCATACTATATTTCCGTCACACTGGAAACATAGCTTAAAATCTTTCATTATTACATTTGTGCCTGGATATTTGCTATTAGAGTTATATGGAGAATCGAACAGGGGCTTCTTCTGTTTTGTTTTTGAATTATAGGTATAAAGGCTTCCATTCTTATCTCCTATGAGTGACCAATCACCATTCTGCATGATAGCTGAACCATCTAATTTATAGCCGAATATGTCCTTATAATAGTTACCGGGCTCAACCATGATAACAGACGGTTTTGTTGTTGCTGCCTCTGAAACAATAGCGTTATTGTTGAATGCAGGTATGCTAGCAAGACCTGTTGCCGGTGCAGCAGCGATAACAGCCGCAAGTAATGCACCAATAAACTGTACTTTTTTCATTTTTAAGACTCCTTTGAAATAGTATTGTTTTAATACTGTTTATTTAGAAACGCTGAATATAAACAACTAATATCAAACAACAATGCTATATATTATTTCCCTACAAACGTCAAGCGTTTTATACAATTGAGCAATACTTATTAACATGTTTGAAAAATACAAACTTATATTGCCTTGACGCACATAAATATACATCGTTCCTTTGATGCATTAATTGTTTATAAATCAGCCTCTACTTATATTAACGCTTTTTTGATGACAGGTGTAACAGATAATAAAAATTTGTTCTGTTTTCTTAATTAAGGCCGCAATAAACCTCGGCAAGCTGATCAGATATGCAGCATAACGGTATTTTTACTCTCCCCGACGTTCCTCTTTATAGAAAATAATGCCGTGACTGATATAATTATCATCCACGGCATTACTGTTATTTGGTACTTATCTCAACTTTTACATCATCGCCTGAAATATCATATGATGCGCTAGCATTGATATCTGCTTTCATATCAAATGAAAAATCTCCGTGAGGAGCGAACTCGTCAACGCATGTAAGGTAGTATTTTGTACCAGAAGCATCGTCAGTCGAAGTAAGAATTAGTTTTTCGCCTTCTTTTGCAAGATTGAAAACTGTTGCTTCTTCATTCAGGCCTACCTGTTCGGTGATTTCAACGTCGATAGAGTTTTTGTTATTTCCATTCCACTTGATATCAAACGATTCATCGTTATTAAGCATACTTGAAAGTAACGACATATAACACGTTCCTTTGTTATCCTTATCGATCACTATCTGGAATAAAGTGTTTGCGAGAGCACCATATGCGTTGTCAGTCTTCTCGCCATTGAATTCTAAGGCTTCGCACTGCCATTTTCCAACGTAGTCAGACTTCTTGCTGCCACAGCCTGTAGAAACGAAAAGCATGCAAACGAGTGTGGTTGATAAGCTAATGATTATTTCATGGTATAAACCCTTCTAATAATCTCTAAGGAGTTGCTCAAACTCATTTCGAGTTTATATGAACCTCTTGTGTAATGCATTATATCATAAGCAAATCAAATTGTCAAATTTTTGTACAAAAATATAAAAGCCTGTTTTCTCCTGTTTTGCGTCGTTTGTACACATCCAATTAGTGCTCTATAACAATTTTGCTTTTCCGTTAGTAAGAAAAAATATGTCTTGGCATTTGATATCGAATTGACATTATAATGGCTGAACCAATTCCGCAAGCTTCAACAGCTATTGTTTTACAATTTTCCTAAAATTGTACTGGTCGTAAAAGATTTTTTCTATATTGCAATTTGCATCGAATTATGTTATTATATAAGGTAAGAAGTTGCGCCATGACGGTTCATGGCAAATATATCAACGTGCATTTTTCAGTGTACGGGTCAGGAGAATAATATGCCAAAAAGACAGGATATTAACAAGATCATGATAATCGGTTCGGGTCCTATCATTATCGGACAGGCGTGCGAATTTGACTATTCGGGCACTCAGGCTTGTAAAGCTCTCAGAAAACTCGGATATGAGATAGTTCTCGTAAACTCAAACCCGGCTACTATCATGACAGATCCCGATGTTGCTGATATTACTTACATCGAGCCACTCAACCTCGAAAGACTTACTCAGATTATCGAAAAAGAACATCCTGACGCCCTCCTTCCTAACCTCGGCGGTCAGTCTGGTCTAAATCTCTGTTCAGAGCTCGACAAGGCAGGCGTACTCAAACAGTACAACGTTAAGGTCATCGGCGTACAAGTTGACGCTATCGAGCGTGGCGAAGACCGTATTGAATTCAAGAACGCTATGAAGGCTCTCGGTATCGGTATGCCCAAAAGCGAAGTTGCTTACTCTGTCGACGAGGCTGTTAAGATAGCTGAAAAGCTTAAATATCCTGTAGTTCTCCGTCCTGCCTACACCATGGGCGGCGCAGGCGGCGGTATGGTATACAATGTTGATGAACTAAAAGTCGTTTGTGCAAGAGGTCTCCAAGCTTCTCTAGTTGGTCAGGTCCTCGTTGAAGAATGTATCTTCGGCTGGGAAGAGCTTGAACTCGAAGTTGTACGTGACGCAGAGAACAATAAGATAACTGTCTGCTTCATTGAGAACATCGACCCTATCGGCGTTCACACAGGCGATTCTTTCTGTTCCGCACCTATGCTCACTATTCCAGAGGACGTTCAGAAAGAACTCCAGGAGATGTCATACAGAATCATTGAGTCCATCGAAGTTATCGGTGGTTGCAACTGCCAGTTCGCACGTGACCCTGAGACGGGACGTATCGTGGTTATTGAAATCAACCCAAGAACCTCACGTTCTTCCGCTCTTGCTTCAAAAGCTACAGGCTTCCCGATTGCTCTCGTATCTGCTATGCTTGCCTGCGGTCTTACTCTTAAGGACATAGAATGCGGAAAGTATGGTACCCTTGACAAATATGTTCCCGACGGTGATTATATCGTTATCAAGTTCGCTCGCTGGGCATTCGAAAAGTTCAAGGGCGCAGAGGACAAGCTTGGCACTCAAATGAGAGCTGTAGGCGAAGTAATGAGCATCGGAAAGACTTATAAGGAAGCTTTCCAAAAGGCTATCCGTTCACTAGAAACAGGTCGTTATGGCCTTGGCTTTGCAAAGAACTTCAATAAAATGACTAAAGAGGAGCTCCTTTCACAGCTCCGCTTCCCAACTAGCGAGAGACAATTCGTAATGTATGAGGCTCTACGCAAGGGGGCTACAATAGATGAACTCTATGAGCTTACAAAGATAAAGAAGTACTTCATCGAGCAGATGAAGGAGCTTGTTGACGAGGAAGAATCACTTCTCGCAATTAAAGGCGCTGTTCCTGCCGAAAACATACTCAGACAGGCTAAGCTTGACGGTTTTAGTGACCGTTATCTCAGCTCTCTCCTCGAAGTTACTGAGGAAGAGATAAGAAATGCACGTATTGGCTTCGGTATAAAGGAAGCATGGGAAGGCGTTCACGTAAGCGGTACAAAAGACGCTGCATACTACTATTCAACATATCACCTTGATGAGGACAAGAGCCCTGTAAATACAGACAAGCCGAAGATAATGATACTCGGTGGCGGTCCTAACAGAATCGGTCAGGGTATTGAATTCGACTACTGTTGTGTTCACGCTGCACTTGCTCTAAAGAAACTAGGCTTTGAGTCAATCATTGTAAACTGCAACCCTGAAACAGTTTCTACTGATTATGATACATCAGATAAACTCTATTTTGAACCGCTTACTCTCGAGGATGTTCTCGCTATCCACGAAAAGGAGAAGCCTGTAGGTGTTATCGCACAGTTCGGCGGTCAAACTCCTCTAAACCTTGCAAACGACCTCAAGAAATACGGCGTAAATATACTTGGCACAACTCCAGAGACCATTGACCTTGCAGAAGACAGAGATCACTTCCGCGCAATGATGGATAAGCTCGGCATTCCTATGCCTGAGGCAGGTATGGCTGTAAATGCTGACGAAGCTATCGCTATCGCTAACAAGATAGGCTATCCTGTAATGGTTCGTCCTTCATACGTACTTGGTGGACGTGGTATGGAAGTAGTTCACGACGACGAAATGATGAGAGTTTACATGAACGCAGCTGTTGGTGTAACTCCTGATAGACCTATCCTTATCGATCGTTTCCTCAACCACGCTACAGAGTGTGAGGCTGACGCTATATCTGACGGA
>JAFZYX010000251.1 GCA_017616055.1 Ruminococcus sp. | reverse complement strand
TTTGTATTTTGTGTATCTTGCCAAAAGTGATAAATTTATCACTTTTGCATTGACAAGCACTTATAAAGGTGATATAATTGTCACATAAAGTGATAATTATATCACTTTGCAAGGAAGGAGTAATCAAAATGAAAAGTAATTACAAGAAACTATTTTCCCTTAAGAAAGGCACCTTAATCAGCCTTTTTTGCGGAGCATTCATTATGTCAGCCACAGCCATCGTAGCATTGAAAGAAAAATTCCACAGCAAAACGTTGGTAAATTTTTCAAACTTTTTCTTCCCAACTGCAATCATTCTCGGAATAGCAGGATTTCTATACATTGGAGTAAAATATCAAAAAGCAGAAAAACCTGATGAACTATACCGTGAACTTGAAACAAAATCAACTGCCTACGCAGGATATGCCTTGTTATTGGCCATCTGGTTTATTGGTTGGTTCATGATATTATGGGGCAACTCAAGGCACAATGAGGTATTCCACATTAAAGGCAGCGATGTGATAAATCTTGGACTGTTCCTTTGGGGATTTCACTATTTTATTAAGAGCATAATCTTCCTCGTTCTCGACAGAACCCCCAAATCAGAGGAGGATGAATAATGCCTGAGCTTAGGACAAAACTCAAGGAGTACCGAGTTAAGTATAACATGAAGCAGGATGATCTGGCCAGTCTTGTAGGAGTACGCCGTGAAACTATAATCCGACTTGAAAAAGGACTATACAATCCTTCTCTGAAACTAGCTATGGATATCGCAAAAGTGTTCAACACAACAGTCGAAGATCTTTTTACATTTTTCGATTAAATATGCAACAAAATGCACAAAAAACGACTTGAAAAAAATACATAGCAATTTTTGCATAATCTATTGTATTATAAATCATTATATGGTATAATAATGTAAATGCGATTTTTTAAACCGCTTTTGTCACCAAAAATAAAGGAGTAAAATTATGAAGTTCGGATTTTTTGACGACTCTAAAAAGGAATATGTTATCAATTCCCCAAAGACTCCCTATCCGTGGATAAACTATCTCGGTAATCAGGGATTTTTCTCACTTATCTCTAATACAGCAGGCGGCTACTGCTTCTACAAGGATGCTCGCCTCAGACGTATCACACGTTATCGCTATAACAACGTGCCTATAGATATGGGTGGACGTTATTTCTATATCAACGACAACGGCACAATCTGGAACCCAGGATGGGCTCCAGTAAAGACAGATCTCGATTCATACGAATGCCGTCACGGTATGGGCTACACAGTAATCACAGGTAAGAAGAACAACCTCAAGGCTGAAGTAACATTCTTCGTACCTCAGAACTACGACGGTGAAGTTCAGCAGGTAGTGCTCACAAACGAAAGCAATGAGACAAAGAGCTTCTCTATCTTCTCTATAGCTGAATGGTGTCTCTGGGACGCACAGGACGACTGCACAAACTTCCAGAGAAACTTCTCTACAGGCCGTGTTGAAATCGAAGGTTCAACTATCTATCATGTAACTGAGTACAGAGACAGACGTAACCACTACGCTTTCTATACCGTTAACGATGAAATTGACGGTTATGATACAGACCGTGATTCGTTCCTTGGAAGCATCTATAACGGCTGGGACAATCCTGAGACTGTAAAGGCTGACAAGCCAGCAAACTCATTTGCAGACGGTTGGTCGCCTGTAGCTTCTCACTACAAAAAGGTAACTCTTGCTCCTGGTGAGTCAAAGACTCTTATCTACATTCTCGGCTACGCTGAGAACCCACAGGACAAAAAGTTTGCTGACAAGAAACCTGCAAACCTTCTTACAAGAGAAACATGGGTTCTTAATAAGGAAAAAGCTTATGCAATGATTGAAAAGTACAATACACCTGAAAAGGTTGCAGCTGGTCTGGCAGAGCTTCGCAGTACGTGGGAGGATCTCCTTTCTATCTTCAATGTAAACACTCCTGATGATAAGGTAAACAGAATGGTAAACATCTGGAACCAGTATCAGTGTATGGTTACATTCAACCTTTCACGTTCAGCTTCATACTTTGAAAGCGGTATCGGTCGTGGAATGGGCTTCCGTGACTCAAACCAGGACATCCTCGGATTTGTACATCAGATTCCTGAGCGTGCAAGAGAGAGACTTATTGACATTGCTTCAACACAGCTTTCAGACGGTGGTTGCTACCACCAGTATCAGCCACTAACAAAGAAGGGTAATGCAGATATTGGCGGTGACTTCTCGGACGATCCGCTCTGGATGATACTCTCAGTTGCAGCATATATCAAGGAGACGGGCGACTGGGGAATTCTTGACGCCAACGTTCCTTTTGACGACGATCCGAACGGAAAGCACACAATGCTTGAACATCTCAATGTTTCCTTCTATCATATCGTAAACAACCTCGGACCTCACGGACTCCCGCTTGCAATGAGAGCTGACTGGAATGACTGTATCAATCTCTCATGCTTCTCTGATACTCCTGGTGAATCCTTCCAGACATACACCAATCCAAAGTTTGCAGCAGAGGGTGGCTACTCAAAGGTTGCTGAGTCTGCTTTCGTTGCAGCACTCTTCACATACACTGGTCCTGCATTCGTAGGCATTCTTGAACACCTTGGCAAAAAGGACGAAGCTGCAAAGGCACAGGCTGAGATTGACAAGATGAAGAAGAACGTTATGGAATCTGCATTCGACGGTGACTGGTTTATCAGAGCTTATGACGCAAATGGCGAGAAGATGGGTTCCAAGGAGTGTGAAGAAGGAAAGATATTCATCGAACCACAGGGCTTCGCTGTAATGTCTGAGATTGGTAAGGATCAGGGTGCAGATATCAAGACTCTGAATTCTATCGACAAGTATCTAAACTGCGAGTTTGGTCTTGTTCTCAATAATCCTGCATTCACAAAATACTATATTCAATACGGTGAAATCTCCACATATCCTGGCGGATATAAGGAAAACGCAGGTATCTTCACACACAACAATGCATGGATCATCTGTGCTGAGGCTTATGCAGGCAGAGGTGACAAGGCATTTGAGTATTACAGCAAGATAGCTCCTGCATTCACAGAAGAAACATCTGATATCCATAAGACAGAACCTTATGTATATGGTCAGATGATTGGCGGTAAAGACGCAAAGAACTTTGGTCAGGGCAAAAACTCATGGCTCACTGGTACAGCTGCTTGGAACATGGTAGCTATATCGCAGTACATTCTTGGTGTACAGCCTGTATTTGATGGCCTCAAGGTTGACCCTTCCATTCCTCATGAGTGGGACGGCTTCACAGCAGTTCGTAAGTTCCGCGGAGCTACATTTAACATCACTGTAAAGAATCCTTCACATGTATGCAAGGGTGTTAAATCCATGACAGTTGACGGCAAGGCAGTAGAAGGTTGTGTTATCCCTGTATGTAACGGTGGTACACATGAAGTTGAGATAATAATGGGCTAAGCTCAATACAGCAAAAAGGCGAACTTAATGTTCGCCTTTTTTATAACCTACTGAAAACGGTATTCGAATATATCACACAAGTCTATTACTCGTAAAAGCTTCATTCTATACGTCACCCATACTATAAAAAATCAGGTGACGCTTACAAAGATTGTGCATAATTGTTCTTGAAAAATGCGAAATATGGTGCTATAATAACATCGAACCTAAAACATAGGAATCTGATAGATAAAGGAGTAAATAATTATGACACGTACAGTTCAGAATGAGAAGATAAAGAGAATAGTACTGACTGGTCTTTTCTCAGCGCTGATATTCATATTTACAGCGTATATCCACGTGCCTACGGGTGCTGGCTATACACACGCAGGTGACGGATTCATCTATTTAGCAGCTTGTATGCTCCCAACTCCATATGCAGTAGCAGCAGGAATGATAGGCGGAGCTCTTGCGGACGGTCTCACTGGATTTCCAGTGTGGATTCCTGCAACCATAGTAATAAAAGCCGTAACAGCACTTTTTTTCACAAACAAGAGCAATAAGATACTTACTCTCCGAAACGTACTTGGAATACTCCCTTCTCTAATAGTCTGCATAGTTGGATACAGTATATATGAGGGAACTGTCATGGCAGGAGGCTTCAATAAAGGAGCTATAATAGCAGCATTCGGTCAGACCCCGTTTTACACAATACAGGTAGCCGCAAGTGCTGTACTATTCATAGCTACAGCTGCTGCATTTGACAAATCAGGACTTAAGAAGCGTATATAACATGTAATTTTGGGATTGCTTCGTAAAAAAGAAGATGAAAAATAATTCTAAAAAAGGAGTATAGTGTTGTTGCTATACTCCTTTTCAATGTAGAAATTGATATCAAACATTTTGCAGATATGTTTTCAGAACTATAATTTTACGTAGCTAAAAAATTCCACAATTGCTACAGTATATCTTAAAGAAATAATAACAGGATTATTAAGGTAAAAAAGAAATAGCTATAATATATTTCCATGGCATAATAATCTACAGAGAGTGCCATAACTTTAACTAT
This sequence comes from Ruminococcus sp., assembly GCA_017616055.1. Lineage (GTDB taxonomy): Bacteria > Bacillota > Clostridia > Oscillospirales > Ruminococcaceae > Ruminococcus. Next base: position 3,493 of record JAFZYX010000251.1, on the reverse strand, counting down.
TTTGAAATTTGCAACGAATTACTCACCTACAAAAAAGTCGGAGCAATATCGCTCCGACTTTAATTATTACTTTGTCTCTGGAAGTTCTGAAATGAGACGGAGAAGATACTTCTGTATGGTCACAGCATCACCTGTGGTCATACCATCGTTTCCGCTTACGTCTGCATTTTTTACTCCCTGTGATGTTATACACTTTTCATCTTTTCCGTTAACTCCATACTTGTTCGGGTTTGCTAGTGCCTGCATTATCAGTACTGCATCTGACATATCTACTATACCGTCACAGTTTACGTCACCTGCTTTGTAGTCCTTGTCAGAAGTTGTTGAAGCAACAGGTTTTGTGGTTGAAACAGAAGATATTGTAATTGATGAAGAAGTTGTATTAGTATTTGTTGTTGTAGTTGTGGTCTTTGATGTGGTAGTTACAGGCTTTGTTGTAGTCGTTGTTGTTACAGGATTCTTTGGTTTGCCATCCGAAATCTGCCCATAAACTATTCCACAGCCGACAGTTGACATATATACCTTGCCGAACTCATCAAGGTCACCTACTAGGTAGTTTCCGTTACCTGTGCCTCCGTAGAGATGATCAGTATTGATACATACCCATGATGTACCACCATCTGTCGAACGATAAATTCCCTCCTTGTCGGACTCCTCCGGCTTTCCGTAGATGAACAATGTGTTTACTCCACCTGATTTCTCGGGAGCACCATAACCTATGCACTTGGCATATGCAACATTTTCAAGATGTTTAACAGTCTTACCCTTATCAGAGATGATATAAACGCCGTGATTTGCTCCTGCAAGAGCTACTTTTCCATTTCCGAGGTAAGCAAGATCACCTGTGTGCTCAAATTTCCATGAAAGTTCCCAGTTATACGGACAGATACGTGTTTCAGTGAATGTTGCGCCATAGTCCTCGCTGATAAAGTAGGAATAATGAGACTCGTCATATGTAGGCTCGGTCTTGGTCATATCCGATGACCAGTAGTCGTTGTGCTGAGCACCAGAAGCGTATACCACGCTTGGATTTTCAGGATCAACAAGTGTATATACCCCCTTTGAGCCCTTTATTCCCTCACTGTTCTTCCATGTTGCACCGAAGTCATCAGTATATGAAACACTACCTGTTGCACTGGTGTTGATTATTCTGTACTTGCCCTTAGAAAGCTCAGTTATTGATAGCTTTCCGCCTGTGCAAGCAGGTTTAAATACCTTCCAAGTCTTGCCGCGATCAAGTGTATAATAACCGCTACCTGTGTTGTTTGTATCTCCGTTAGCTGTTCTTGCCCATACGTCAGTATTCTGAGGGCATACTGCTATTGCAGAGGTAGAACCCATATTTGGATTATACTGCGGAGGTATTCCGTCAACGGATTGATGAACAAAACCATCATAGTCGCCTATAGCAGAAAGATCAAGTCCGTCTGCAGTGCTTACAAAATCAAGAGAAACAACTTCCTCTATGCCATCGGGTTGAAAATGAAACTGAGGTAAATCGCTCCATGTATTATCGCAGGCAAATACACCGTTACCAGAAGTAGAAAATGTTCTGTCAGGATTTACTGGATCAATAACGTAGGAGCCTACCCAATGGATAGCCTTATCATATATCCAGTCATAACCACCTGTTGAGAGGTAATCTGCTAGAGGATCCTGTCCCCAGTTAGGTGAATAACCTGGAGATATCTCTCTCCATGTCTTACCACCGTCTGTCGAGCGGAAGAACTTGTCTCCCCAACACGGACCGTGATCATCTGTCCATGGTCCCCAGAGCTGAGCATTTGCGAAAAGTCCGCAAGTCGATGATACCATATGATCAGGATTTGTTGGATCAACGCTTATTCCGCTGTAACCTCCCTGCCCTGCCGCCTCCATAGCATCCTTTCCTGGGTTATAAAGATGTGCTAGTGGTGATATATCAGTAACGGTACCTGTTTTTGAATCAAGCTTCTTGACGCTTCCTGAAGTTCCGCCTGTTCCTACCTGAACTCCACCCTGAAATGCGAAGAAGATATTTCCATTTCCATCGCCCGTGATCCTTCCAGGATAGTTCTCTGCGTCAAGGTCACCGCTGATATCTGTGAACTTATCGTCTTTTACGCTGGCAACAACGACGCTGTTCTTGCCTTTTGTAGAAGCTCCAACGTATACCTTACCACCATAGATGTAAATACAGGCAATACCGTTCTGAGCATAATACTCGTCACCTGTAAGAGCGTGACGCATATTTGTGCCCCATGTTGGCCACTTTATCTCATACTTGAAGAGTCCAAGATCCCCGTAGCTCTTAACAGATTTCCAGGTCTTTCCACCGTCTGTAGATTTTATGAGACATGAGTCACCTGCGTAAACGTCGCCACCGCAATATATGGTTTGTGGATCGTCAGGATCAACGGCTATTGATTCTCCTGTCTGTCTGCCATTTCCATTTCCGTGTACCTGTATCATGTCGGTAACGTCAATCTCCTCGAAGGTCTTTCCACCATCAGTAGTCTTGAAGATAACTGTCTTTTCTGCTGAAAAATATGCACAGCCACAAAGAAAATATACCGTATTATCATCTGTAGGGTCAATTGCCATAGCGTCAACGCTGAGGAGGCCTCGGTCGTCCTCATTGATGAAGCCAAGAAGTTGCTCCCAGCTGTCAGTCTCATAGTTAAATCTGTATGCCCCGCCTACATCAGTACGTGCATACATTGCTTTTTTGCCCGTCACTATTCCCGAAACGAAGCCACCTCCGCCTATTTTGAGGGTGCCCCATTCCATTTTGTCGGCAATGCTTGATGTGGCTGCATTCGCTGTGCCTACGCCATTTTCCGATGTGCCTATTGCGGAAGAACAGCCAGCGCATATGCTAAGTGCACAAAGACCTGCCAATGCTTTTTTCATTGTTTTCATTGCTATTGTCCTTTCTGTTTTATATTTTAATATCCATATTCCCAATTCCTTTACCTATGCCTGTTTTTCGACTTTATTTTAACATTTTAAATATACGGTGTCAAGGCGTTTTCAGCGTTATGACACTATAGGATATAATGAGAATACTATTTTGCAGAAGGCAAAAAACAACTTTTCTCTAATTCCCGAGGAACTCAACAAATCGTAATATCTTTACACTCCTACCAGCAAAATGGTAAAAAAAATACGCAGCCTTTGGCTGCGCGAGAGTATTGAGCAATGAAACATATAACATCTGAAGATCTCATTAAAAACGCTTTCATTTTTATTTATAGAAAGCATGGAATCTGCTAATAAAACATAGCTAAAAGTAGTAGAGAAGGCAGACACCACAGTCCGTTTTGGCAGGTACGCGGCCTAACCAACACTGTTTTCCCCCCAGTTCCTTCATAACTGTAGCGTCCGGCTCCCTTCCTACATTCACGATATATACATATCATATCCCGAAATATATTCTATCATAGGCTGTTCCACATGGTTCAACAAAAAAATTACTTATTTTTTTCCTTAAAAAATGTTACTTCTTAGCAAT
>JAFZYX010000250.1 GCA_017616055.1 Ruminococcus sp. | reverse complement strand
CGCAGCAGCTCCCGTTGGGAACTGCTGCGCCTTTTCATGGGGAAAGGGGAAGAGGATTAATCCTCGTTGGTTTTCTTAAATTTTTTGAACCTTGACTTCTGTCCAAGATTGAGAGAAATAGTGAGTATCTTGTCTGATTTGAAGAGCTTTAGAGCGAAGAACATCACTATTGCAAAGAATACTATCTGATAAGCCAAACCACACCAGAATGCCGTATAATTGCCGAACATCAGGTTTGGCATAGCAGTGAATGTGTGAGTGAAAGGTATTGCCCATACTACCAGTTTGGCAACTGTAGGCATTGTATTTATATCGGCAAGAAGTGTAACAATCCATGGTATCATTACCATCATCATTATCGGAAGTAACATAGTCTGTGCCGATTTTGAATCGTTGACCAGTGCACCGAGGATAATTGATATCGCAAGGCATATCATTATAGTCAAGAAGAGCTGAATTCCTATTAGTATATAATCGGAAGCTCCAAGAGTAAGACCCAACTGCTTTAAAGCATCGCCTGACGAGAGAAGTGAGGTTGCAGTTTCTTTTGCAGTATCGGTCACGCCTGTATGCACACCATTTGCCACGTCCGAAGCCATAGATCCCATCATTCCCTTGGTGTATGACGAGAAGCCAAGCATCATAACTCCAGCGTTGAGAAGAGCAGCAATGGCAGCTGCAAGCATTTTTGCAGTTATGACGGAGCCTCTTGAAACAGGTGTAGAAAGCAGAGTTTCCAGAGTCTTGTCTATTTTTTCGTTTGATATTGAGGCTATCAGTGCCTGAGATGTCATCATAATGAGTATAAGCACTATGAGAGGAAGTATCATATTCTGCATGAGCACCTTCGTTAGTATGGTGCTACTTGATATTTCTGCAGACTTATCAGCGACAACTGTATGTTCTTTGACTTTAAGCGGAGCCTCTATTATACCGAGGTCATCCTTTGAAACACCCTGCTGTTCGGCAATTTTAAGGGAAACATAGCCGTTCAGAAGCGAAATGGTGCCATCAGTGCTGCCTGTCATTCCACTGAAAGCTGAAACTCCCTGAACTTTACTTACGGATAGAACTTCAGGCTTTTTGCCTGCGAGTACCTCGTCCGCGAAGCCCTTTGGTATGATAACGAAGCTTTTCAATTCTTTATTGTCCTTGAAAGCGCTTGCATAGTCATTATCAGTAAGGGTGATATTATTTATCTCAGTGTCATTTGACTTGAAATAACTCAGCATTTCATTGGTGAAATCCGTATCGTCAAGGTTGCAGATGTTTGTTTGGGGGTTATTGACATCGTTAACCATTTCGGTCGTAGCCGATTGCATGACATTTCCCATAATAAGAAATACTGCAAGAACGAACACCAGTGATATAATCATCTGCTTGTTTATGAGCTCCGAGAGCTCTTTTTTTAAAAGGTTAATGAACTTCATTCTCATTCACCACCCTTTCAAATACCTGTTCGAGATTAGGAGCCTGATAGCGTTCTTTCAGTTCGTCTGCCCTGCCAGTTACCATAAGGTGACCTTTTGAAATGATACCGATACGGTCGGAAACGAACTCAATCTCGAGCATATTATGTGATGAGAGAAGGAAGGACATCCCCTCTTCTTCTGCAAGTTTTTTTATCATTTTGCGTATCTCGATAGCATTAAGTACGTCGAGACCGCTTGTAGGTTCATCAAGTATTGCAAGCTTTGGCTTAGTCATAACCGCTCTCGCAAGCAACAGCTTGCGTATCATGCCTCGGCTATAGCTGCCAATCTTGTCATTCAATCTGTCACCGAGAGCGCATATTGTTTTTGCACGCTCTACGTAAGCATTGAGCTTATCAATGTCGGAGGTAAACAGACCAGCCATAAATCTTAGGTATTTGATACCTGTCATTTGCTTGTAAGCTCCTGCCTCATCGGGGAGGTATGTTATTGACTCTCTTACCTTATCAGAAGCCTTGAGTATACTATGTCCTGCCACAATGGCATCCCCAGATGTAGGAGTGAGAAGCGTAGATATCATACGAATGGTTGTTGTCTTACCTGCGCCGTTGGGACCGATAAGCGCAAATATCTCGCCCTCGTTTATCTCAAAGGAGATATTGTCTACTGCAAGTACTTTTGAGTATTGCTTTGACAGCTCCTTTACTTCTAAAACATTTGCCAAGATATCTCTCCTTTTGTTGTGGAGTTGTGTTGAAACTGTTAGCTTTTCCAATATTATAATACCACAAATCATACAAAAAGTCAATACAAAACGTAGAAACAAACTCAAATTTTACAGTTTTTTAATAATGCTGAAAAACTCTTCCGAAAAAATGAAAATCAGGTGAAAAATCTTGGAGGAGATTACAGTTTGAACTTGTATGATTTGTACAGCTTTATCAAGAAAATGTATAATTAAGCTAAATCAAAACAAGTAAAAGATATTATTTATATTTACGAAGCCCCCATTTTCTTGACATCTGGGAATAAATTTGATATACTAACTTTAAAGTGAGTTAGCAAGGAATACCCGAACCTTTAGGTTCGAGTGTTGAATTGTGTAAATGAGGATCGCGGCTTTTTCAGGCTGTCTGTGCACATAATTCCCGAGGTAGGGAAACGTGCGCTTTTTTATTTGTCTGTTGGCAGAAAAGGCTGTGATATGTGGAAAGGCGGTGTGAAGTTCGTTGAAAGTATCAATGCGAAGGATAGCTTCAGCAGCAATTGCTTTGCAGTTTGCGGCTTTCGGAGCAGTTTCAATATACGCTAGAGGAGCGGAAAATGCGGTACCTGCCGCAATGAATACGGATTATTATAGCATAGAGCCTTTCGATGACGGACTTCTTTCTTTCAGCGAATATTACGAGAAATATTCGGACGAAAACCGCCCTGAAACGGAGATAATTCTAAACAAAAACGATATTTCAGCTGTTGAGAGTGGGAATATCACTACAGGCAGCTTTACCTCGGATGATGGTGAGACTCGAAACAACGTCATTCTCTGGAACAGTGCTGATGGAAATATTGTTTTTGATCTTGATGTGCAGGAAACCGGAAATTACTGCCTCTTAGCGGAATATTGCCCCATGCTTTCGGGAAGTCCGGATATAGAGCTGAAAATGGAAATAGATGGCAAGCTCCCATATGACACTGCTTCGCGAATGACTTTAGGAAGAGTATGGATAGATGAACATGAGATATACACAGATATACGAGGAAACCAGGTTCGTCCTGCACAGGTTCAGCGTTCTATGTGGAAAAGTGTGGTATTTGGAGACGTTGACGGACTATTCAGTGAGCCGCTCTTTGTTTACCTTGAAAAGGGAAGACATGAGCTTTGTTTCAGCTCCGAGAGAGCGCAGTTTGCTATTGATAGCATCAAGCTTTTAAATCCTAAGGAACTTCCAACATACAGCGAATATTTGGCTTCTGTGGAAACCTCACATACCATTGATGAATCTTCTTCTGCGCTGTTTAGGATTGAGGGTGAAAACGCCATGTACAAGTCCGACCCGACGTTGTATCCTACCTACGACAACAGCAGTTACCTTGTTTCACCTTCCAATCCTAGGAAAATGGTGTACAATACTATCGGCAGCGGTAGCTGGAAAAAAGCTTTGCAAACCGTTACATGGGAGATTCCTGAGGAGGAGATAGGTTCAGGTGGCTGGTATAAGATTGGTATAAAAGCTCGTCAGGATCAGATAAGAGGTTTTGATTCGAACAGGCGTATATATATAGATGGAAAAGTTCCATGCAAAGAGCTTGACTGTATTGAGTTTGCTTATGATACGGATTGGTCGGTGGTTACTCCGAAAAGCGGCAGTGAGGATATATATATATGGCTAGATGGTGGAACGCTTCATACTATCTCACTTGAAGCCGTAACAGGTGATATCGGCGAGTATCTCCGCCGACTTGACAGTATAGTCAGGGAGTTGAACACCTATTACCGCAAGGTGCTTATGATTACGGGATCATCTCCAGATAAATACACAGATTATTATGTGCATGAAAAGATTCCTGAGCTTGTTGACAGATTAGGCTGCATATCCGAGGAACTTAAAGATGTTCAGAACGGAATAGAGGCTTTGGCGGATAGTAAGGGAACAGAAGCAGCTGCACTGGAAAATATGGCTGTAATACTGGATAAATGCACGGAAAAGCCTATGCGTATCCCTTCATATCTCAGTCAGATAAAGGACGGTATTACCACCCTTTCTGCATGGATGAGAGATAACCGTGATCAGCCTCTTGAAATCGATTACATTGAATTTGCCTCTGCTGACAGGGAGTTTTCAAGTTGTGACGAAAAGCTAGGAAAGTCACTGAAATTTGGGCTCGATGCATTTATCGGATCATTTTTCGAGGACTATACTACGCTTTCCGATGTTGAGAATGAAGAAGCAATAGATGTATGGGTATCACTTGGGCGTGATCAAGCGCAGGTGGTAAAGGAAATGACAGAAAACCAATTCATGCAGGAAGCAGAAATACCTGTTTCTGTTAATCTTGTTACAGGCGGAGTTGTTGAGGCTTCGCTTGCAGGAAAAGGACCTGATGTTGCACTATTTCTCGGAGGAGAATTCCCTGTTAATCTTGCCGCCCGAGACTTGCTTGTAGATATATCGCAGTTTAATGATTTCGACGAGGTAAAGGAGCGCTTTCAAAAGAATGCTATGACACAGTACACTTATAACGGTGGTTGCTATGGACTTCCTTTGAGCCAGTCTTTCCCCATGATGTTCTACCGCACGGACGTACTCACGGAACTAGGGTATTTTTCTCCTCCTGAGACATGGTCGGAACTTAGAGATATGTTACCCGCTCTTCAAAGGAATTATATGTCGGTGGGACTTGTCCTTCCACCCAATAATATCTCACCTGCGACAGAAACTGGACATACCTTTGCAATGCTTCTGCTGCAAAAGGGGCAAAATTATTATAATGATAAACTTACAGCATCGTCTCTTGATACCATAGAAGCGGTGCAGTCATTTGAGGAGTGGACGGATTTTTACACTGATTATTGTTTTGAACAGACTTATGACGCATTCAGCCGTTTCAGAACAGGTGAGTATCCTGTAGTTATAGCCAATTACACCTTTTTCAATCAGCTTGCAGTGGCTTCTCCTGAAATAAAAGGTTTGTGGGATTTCTGCCCCGTCCCTGGAACTGAGAGAACAGACGGAACGGTTTCACACGCGGCTAATTCGAACGGCGCAGGAGCAGTTATATTTAATAAGGTTAAAAATAAGGAAAATGCGTGGCAGTTCATCAAATGGTTCACTGATACGGAAACTCAGGTACAGTATGCTTCGCAGATAGAGGGGCTTCTCGGAACCATGGGGCGTTTTGATACTGCCAACGTTGAAGCTCTCGGGCGCATGTCGTGGTCGAACGGTGAGCTTGAGCGGCTTCGCGCACAACAGGCAGAGCTTGAGGAAATACCCATAATTCCTGCCTCATATGCGGTAACGCGGAATATAATGAACGCATTCAGAGAAACCATAAACGAGCATAAAAATCCTCGCGACACGCTCATATGGTATAATAAGGATATAAATGATGAAATAATGCGAAAACGAAAGAATCTTGGACTTAAATGAGCCTGGGATTTCCCACAATGCGGTGCGCATAATGACAGAGATGTAAACGCTGCAATAAACATAAGAAACGAAGGAAAGATAATAGTTCCCCCATAGCCAATAATACAGAACCGTGGCCACATAGGGGAAGATCGCTTATGCTTAGTACATTAGTACTATCGAACGAGAACCTACTGCTTGTCTGTGCACGAGAGGCTCTTCTAGGCGGTGGGAGGATGTCACAGCTAGTGGTAAAATAGAACCTGCAAAGGAAGTGAAACGAGTGGCGGTTTCGGTAGAAAATATCGGAAAAAGAACAAAAAAAGAGAAGCGCAGAATGCTATGGCGCGATATAAAGCGCAGTAAGGCATGTTACGGTATGATAGCGCCATTTATGATATTTTTCATAATATTCACGATAGTACCTGTACTGATGTCTCTGCCTATTGGTTTTACGGATTTTGATATGGTTCGTCCGCCGAAGTATGTTGGACTTTCCAATTTTACCACTCTTTTTCTTTCGGACAAGATATTCATACGATCCATAAGAGTTACGCTGGTATTTGCATTCCTTACAGGCCCTGTGAGCTATGTGCTCTGTTTTCTGCTCGCTTGGATGATAAACGAAATGCATCCGAAGCTGAAAACGCTGTTCACACTTATATTCTATGCTCCGTCAATGGCTAATGTATATACCGTTTGGCAGCTCATTTTCAGCGGCGATATGAACGGATATATGAATTCCTTCCTCATAAATCTGGGAATTATCAATTCACCTGTTCAGTGGCTTACGGACGGCAGATATGTGCTTGGTGTAACTATAGTGGTACAGATGTGGATTTCACTTGGTGCAGGCTTCCTTGCACTTCGTGCAGGATTTCAGAATATTGATCGTTCAATGTATGAGGCAGGAGCTATCGAGGGTATACGTACTCGCTGGCAGGAGCTTATTTATATTGTTATCCCTTCAATGGGACCACAGCTGATGTTCGCGGCGGTAATGCAGATAGTTAGCTCATTTACCGCTGGAACCGTTGCACAGAATCTTGTAGGATTTCCAAGTACGGACTATAAGGCGCATACAATAATGACCCATGCTTTTGACTACGGCTGGCAGAGATTTGAAATGGGATATGCTTCAGCGATATGCCTTATTCTTTTCGTTGCCATGTTCATCTGCAACAAGCTTATTGGCAAGGCACTGGGCAAATATATGGACTAAGGAGGCGAAGCTGTGGCAGTTACAGACGTTACGAAGCTTCGCGCTTCAAACAGACAGGCAGGCAGAAAATTCGGCGGCAGTATTGGTATATTTATTCTTCTTGCAATACTTGGGCTTTTCATGGTGCTGCCAATATACCTTACAATAGTAATGTCGGTAAAGCCGGTTGAGGAGCTTTTCGTGTTTCCTCCGAAGCTTTACGCAGTAAGACCAACCCTTGACAATTTCAGGGATATGTTCCGTGTGCTTCATCAGAATCGTGTTCCGTTTTCGCGTTACATGTTCAACAGTATATTCGTAACGTTGGCAGTAACGGTATTGCAGTGCGTATTCTCGTCGATGGCGGCATTTGTGCTTGCAAAGTGCAAATTCCCAGGTAGTAAGCTGCTTAATGGTATAATAGTAATAGCACTTCTTTATCAGAGCAGTGTTATATACATAATGCAGTATATAGTTATGGCAAAGCTCAACATGATAGATACGTATATGGCACTTATTTTTCCGGCGGTGGCGTCGCCTATGGGACTTTTTCTCATGAGACAGTCAATTAGTCAGGTTCCAGATTCAATGATAGAAGCAGCAAAGGTGGATGGTGCGGGGCTTTTTCGAATATGCTGGCAGATAGTAATTCCTAATCAGAAACCTGCACTCATGACTTTGATAATATTCGCATTTCAGGGCGCATGGAATATACAGGCAGGTTCGGTGGTGTTTAGAGAAGAGTACAAGACATTACCTACAGTGGTCTCTCAGGCTGCAACCTCTGGACTTGCGCGTGCAGGAGTAGCAATGGCAGCTGCGGTATTCATGCTTGTTCCACCGATAGTTATATTTATGCTTGCTCAGCGGCAGGTCATCGAGACGATGGCACATTCGGGAATAAAGGAGTAATTAGTGGCTGCGTTAAGTTGCTAATGCTTTTATTGTAAGTTAATAACAATGGGTACGGTGTTCTTTATTATCTGATGAAAAGGAGTGTGGCAAGTGAAAACAAAATCTAGAAAATGTATTGCAGCATTGTCGGCATTTGCTGCATTTGCTTCTGCCAGCGTAATATCGGTATCGGCGGCAGGAGTTCCAGCGGATAGTTACAATTACGACCGCTGGGGAGATGCCATCCCCTCACAAGCAGGGTATATTGCGGAAAGAACGGTTTCTGGGAATGACCTTGAAATAGGCGCTCTTGACAGTCCCTCCGACATTTTCATTGATAACAACGGTACAGTCTATATCACTGATACGGGCAACAATCGTATTATCGCGGCGGATTCAGAGCTGAAAAACGTTATCTGCGTTTATGACAGCTTCATTATGCCAGATGGCTCGGAAACGAAGCTCAGCAAGCCTATGGGAGTTTTTGTTTCTTCGACAAACGACTGCCTTTACATAGCTGATACAGAAAATTCGCGTATACTTGTTACAGATATGGTGGGAAATGTTCAAAATGAGATAACAAAGCCAGAGTCTGAGGTATACGACCAGAAACGTACATTCTTACCACAGAGGGTAGTTGCAGATAAGTCTGGTAACATCTATACTGTTCTTGGAAATGTTACAACGGGAGCTGCTATGTTTTCTCCTGACGGTGAATTCATGGGATTTTATGGTGCTAACCGTGTTGAGGCTACCGCAAAGGTGGTAAGCAATTATATTAGAAGCTTTTTTATGTCTGACGAGAAGAAAGCAAGACGGAAAAGGACAGTTCCTACCGGAATAACTAGCTTTGACATAGACGGAGATTTTATTTTCACTTGTACCGCTTCAAATACTCAGACAACTGATATGGTCAAAAAGCTGAATGCAGCAGGAAACAATATTTTTTCTGGACTTTCGCTGACTTTCGGCGACTACAAGCCAATGTATGATACTTCGCAGAACAAGATGTTCATGCCGGCTATAGTCGACATTGATGTAGCTGCAGATGGCTGCATAAACTGTCTAGATTTCACCACAGGAAGAGTATTTCAGTATGACGAAGACTGTAATCTTCTGTTTATTACGGGAGCTATAGCAAAGCAGACGGGTGGATTTGAAAATGTGGCGGCGGTTGAGTCTCTTGAGGACAAGATATATGTCCTCGATTCATTAAAAGACACCGTGACGGTGTTCAGGGAGACTTCGTTCGGTCGTGTAGTACATGAGGCTTCCGCGCTTTACAATGACGGATATTATGAGGAAGCCCTTGAGCCATGGCAGGAAGTTCTTGCAAGGGATGGAAATTATCGCAGGGCCTATGTTGGAATAGCTTCGGCACTGCTTAGGAAGGGCGATTATAAGGACTCCATGAAGTATGCAAAGCTTGCAGATGCAGGTGATATTTATAATAAAGCCTTCGAGGGCAGACGCAGGGAGTTCCTCAAAGAACATTTTACATCTATAGCGGTGGTTCTAACGTTAGGTATTGTGGCTATCATATTTTCGGGACAATACAGGAAAAGACGCAGAGCTGCGAAAAATACTGAAGGAAAGAAGGCGAAGCAGCAATGATGGATCTTACACAGCGTCAGTGGGTAAAGCACGCAGTGATACATCCTTTTGAGGGATTTGAGGATATGCGTTGGAAGAAGTCTGGCTCGCTGAAAATTGCAATGTTAATCGTTTTGCTTCTCTTTTTGGGAGAGATAGCCTATGGGCGCCTCTACGGCTTTCAGTTTTACATTTCATATGATAAGACTTTCAATATCATACCTTATATAGTCCGCAGTTTCGTTTTTTTTGGAGCGTGGACAGTAGGCAACTGGTCGGTGTGTACTCTCCTCGATGGAGAGGGAACACTGAGGAATATATGCATTTACAGTGCTTATGCTCTTATTCCGTATATTGTGCAGCTTTACGTAAATGTAATGCTTTCTCACATACTTGTGCGCGACGAATCAGTTTTCATGCAGGTAATAGAACTTATCGGGACTTGCTGGACGGTGATTCTGCTGTTTTCTGCAGTGAAGTCGGTACATCAATACAGCTTGAAAAAGACGGTATTTGCAGTAATTCTTACTATTGTGGCCATGCTCATAATGCTGTTTCTGCTTGTGCTTTTCATGTCGTTGATACAACAGGTTTACATCTTCATATCTACTGTTTACACGGAGCTTTCTTATAGAGCTAAGGTCTGAAAGGCGCGAAATATGATTAAGAGGATAAGAAGGACACTGCTTTGTCTGCTCATTGCAGCTTCAATGGCGGCTTCGGGCAGTGCTTATGCGGATGACGATAAAAGTATCAAGCAGTCTGATACGGTTTCGAAAGTCGAAAGCAGTAGTGATACAGAAAAGTTTAAGCGCTCGGAGGCAGTCGAGAAAGTTGAGCTTTCAGTGGAGGATGCTGAGAAATATCTTAAAAAGATAGGATATTGTGACGGATACGACGTTTATTTCAAAAGCAAGGATTTCGATGACGCGCTATGGAAAAATGTGGGTGGCAAGCCAAAAAGCAAAAAGGATTACACTCCCGAGCAGCAGGAGACGGCTGATAAAATAGACGAGCTGAAAAAACTGGGAGAGCTCGTTATAATCGACAGTAAAAGCGGAAAAGCAGCGGCTTCATTCAAAAGTGGAATAAAATGCGACGAGGGAACTCTCTATGTCAGTGAAGCGGGGCGATTTTTCGTGCTGACAGATGAAGATACGAGCAGAGTCATAAGGCTAAGGAAGATAGTTTCCACTCTTGACAGCAAATATGCTTTTTTGTCTGCCGACAAGAAAACGCTGGAATTTCTACGCAGTGATATGAAAGGCACGGATAAAAGCTTAAATTATGACAGGACAGAGGATGGAAAGAGAATATACAAGTCTGCAGATGGTGAATTTGCATGGTTGACTGCTAACGGCAGTCACTATCTCGGTGCTTTTCGCTACGGTGCGGAAAATAATAAACTCCGCATGATAATTGATGACAGGAGTGCTTCGTTTGGTATAGAAAATAAGGAAAACGGGTATATTTGGTGGTCGTCACCACTTGGTGCCTCTCAGGATAAAACGGCTACAGGACTTGTTGCGGATGAGCTCCGTTCCTCTAACACGCTTCGCTATGGTATACCAATGAGTCGCTCGGGCAACAATATACTTCGCTCTGGAAGCGATGCAGACTGTGTGTACAATGTCAGCGATATCGAAAACGGTATTCGAGTGATTTATGGCTATAAGGATGCAGGTTTCACCATCCCCGTTGAGTACACCATAGAAGACGATCATCTTAGGGCAAAGTTGAAAATATCCGAGATAGCCGAATCAAAGCCAGAAAATATAGCCACGGAAATGACACTGCTGGGAAGTTTCGGTGCGGCTTCAGACGATGAGGACGGATATTTCGTTATTCCTGACGGCTGTGGTGCTCTTGTGCGTTTCAACAACGGAAGGACTACGCAGACGAACCTTTATCAGCAGCGTATTTACGGCAATGACGTTACGGCTGTTCCGCAGAACAGAGGAGCTCTTACGGAGCAGATATACCTGCCAGTATTCGGCATAGTCAGGGGAGACAATGCTCTCCTTGCAGTTGCTGCAAAAGGCGATTCCAACGCATATATCACGGCGAATGTTTCAGGACAGTCTAAAAGTCGTTACAATACCTGCAATTTTACATTTATTTTACGTGGGACTGACACCTTTTATATGTCTGGAAACAGTCACGATAAGTATACTGTTTTTGAAAAGGGAAGCATAAATTCAGATGATATAGAGCTACTCTACTATCCAATTGTTAAAAAAGGTGCAGATTATACCGATATTGCTGACAGATACAGGCAGTATCTCCTTGAAGAGCAGGGTGTCGAGAAAAGAAGTAATGCGGGTAAAGCTCCATTGTACCTTGACCTTTATGGCGGAGTTATGAAAAAAAAGTCCGTTCTTGGCATTCCAATTTCGTTTAGAACTTCCATTACTGACTTCGGGCAGGCAGTTGACATTATCAGTGAGCTCAAGGAACGCGGAGTTAAAGATATGGTCATATCCTATAGTAATTGGACCAGCGACGGAATAAAAAATAAAGTTGACAAGAATGCGAAACCTTCAGGAAAGTTGGGGGGAATAAGAGACTTCCGAAGCCTTACTGACTTAATAGATGAATGCGGTTACAGTCTGTATCCTGTTTCTGATAACAGGGATTTTAATTCAGGAAACGGTTACTATTCTTTCTCCGACACGGCAGTGAGAGTTTCTGGCTCATATTCAAGGATAGTCAGTTATGACAGAGCTTACGGTATTCCGGATGGCTTCAGAAAGAATCTTTCGCTACTAACGCCAGACTGCTATGGTGAAGTTTTGAATGGTATTGCTGAAAACTATTCAAATGCAGGACTAGTTGGAGTTTCGCTTGCAAGCCTTACGTCCTCTCTTTATGGGGATTACGGAAAAAAGAGTATTTCAAGGGCAGGTGCGGAAAAACTTCTTACAGACGGCTATGAGAATATCACGGAAAAACTTGAAGGCAGGCTACTTGCAGATAAAGCAAATGCATATGCTCTGCCATATGTGAATCATATTACTGGCGTTCCTATGACTTCAAGCAGATTTGACCTCTTTGATGAGGATGTTCCGTTCTATCAGATAGTAATGCATGGAGTTATTCCGTATTCCGCAGAGGCTGTCAATGGAAGTCCTAATCCAGAATGGCTTATGCTTATGGCGGCGGCTACTGGAAGTTATCTCAGCTATGATATGATACATGAGGAGACTAGCGAGCTTAAGGATACCGATCTTGATTTCCTGTATTATGCTAACTATAAAGGTAATATCAAAAAAGCGGCTGAAGATTATGCTCTGATAGAACCGCTTCTCAGCAGAGTATCGGACTGCTATATTACGGATTACCGTACAGATGGCAATATTATAACAACTGAATATTCAGACGGTACCAGAGTGGTTACCAATTTTGAAAAAATGACGGTCAGATGGAATGGCGGCAGTATCTCCCTTAGAGAAAGGTCATAGGAAAGGAGGAAAGAAAGTGAGCTTAAAAACGGAAAAAGGCGGTAAAAAAAGGCGCATAATGTCCTATCAGCGTAGAAAATCCATGTATGGTTACGGATTCATTGGCTTATGGCTGGTTGGAACAGTTTTTTTCTTTCTGATACCTCTTGGGAAGTCTTTGTGGTACTCTTTCTGTAATGTTTCGGTAGATCCAGGATCGCTAAATACAAAATTCAAGGGAATTGACAACTATTTTAGCGTATTGAGCGAGGATCCATACTATACCGAGTATCTCGGTGACGTTTTACTCGAAACTCTATGGAAAACGCCATTGATATTGATTTTTTCACTGTTTATCGCGGTGGTGCTCAATCAAAAGTTCAAGGGAAGAACTCTTGCACGTGCGATATTCTTTCTTCCAGTTATAATCGCTACAGGACCTGTTTTCAAAATAATCAGCGGTGATATGGATTCTACAGGTAACGCAGGAGCGGAGCAGTTCTCCACAATGTTCTCTACCGATCTTGTGGGAGAGCTTATGCAGTTTCTCGGAATATATGGTATAAGCGACAGCGTGAGTACTTTTATTTCGGCGGTTGCAGACAATATCTTCGGCATAGTCTGGAATTCGGGCATACAGATAATACTTTTCCTTGCGGCTTTGCAGAACATCCCTGCGTCAGCACGTGAAGCAGCGCAAATGGAGGGAGCTACCGCTTGGGAGTACTTTTGGAAGATAACATTTCCATATGTAAGCCCATTCATACTTGCAAATCTCATATTTACAGTAATAGATTCATTCACGAACCCAATGAACAGTGTTATGAACCGTATCTCGACCATGAGGAGCCAGTTTGATTTTGGAGAAGCTTCTGCAATGGCGTGGATATACTTTTTAGTTGTTATAGTAGCTATAGGTTTAGTTACGGCTGTGATGAACAGGTTTATATACTATGAGAATAACTGAGGAGGTGCAGGAATGGCAGATGTGACGAATGCACCCAAGATAAAAAAAGCTGACGAAATAGGTAACGGTATGAGCAATCGTGAAGCCAAACGCCGCAGAAGAGTTTCTGCCTCCGCAGAGGATAGGAGATATCTTCGCAGGAAAGCTCTTGCGGATAAGGTGTGGCCTTTTTCTAGAGCTGTCATCCTTATAGGGCTGGGCTTTGTCATAATGTATCCATTGATATATATGATAAGCTGCGCTTTCAGAGACAGGGCAGATATGAGCGATCCTACTGTAATGTGGATACCGAGGCATTACACTTTAAAAGTTATTGCTGAGACTATTGATGCTATGGACTACTGGAAAACTCTCGGGAACACTTTGCTTCTCAATATAGGTTGCTCACTGGTGCAGGTATTTTCCTGTGCTATTACTGGCTATGGTTTCGCGAGGTTTAAGTTCAAGGGAAGTAAGCTTCTTTTCGGAGTGGTTATCATGATGATACTTGTCCCGCCTCAGGTAATATCCTTACCGCTGTATACTCAGTTCAGATATTTTGGCATAAAAGGATTATTTTCCATAAATCTCATTGACAGTGGGCTGACCATGTATCTTCCTGCATTAACAGCAAATGGTATACGCGCAGGATTAATGATATATATTTTTCGTCAGTTCTTCAAGGGAATGCCTAGAGAGCTGGAAGACGCTGCTTATATCGACGGTTGCGGACCTTTCAGAACCTTTGTATGGGTAATGCTGCCCAATGCTTCGGCGGCTCTTTTGACAGTGTTCCTGTTTTCTGTGGTATGGTATTGGAACGACTACTATGTGAGCAGCACATTCTTTACTGACACGAAAACCATAGCCCTCATGCTGACAAATCTCGATAACGAGCTGAAAATGAATCTTTTCGATGATCCGACAGTGCAGATAAGTCCACGTGATCAGATAGTATGGAAAGAGGCGGGATGTCTGCTTTCCATAGCCCCGGTGCTTATCATGTATGTATTTTTGCAGAAGCACTTTACTGAGGGAATAGAGCGCTCGGGAATCGTGGGATGATAAATATATTGAGTGAAACAGGCGTAAAGAGAAAATAACTTCTTTATGCCTGCTTTTGTTAGAAATTTGATTATAAACGATAATAGCGCAATGTGATATTGACAACGGGCTGTTCATGGCGTATAATTGAAGTAAATCCAATTATTTCGGAGTATGAAATGAAAAAAATACTTAGACCCGCAGGGGTTTTTATTAAAGCGATGCCCCACTTTCTTGTGTTCGAACTTATTTTTAAGCTCCTTCTGCTTGCTGTGGGAACGCCTGTTACTGCACTGCTTCTGAAGCTCACAATGAAGCTTTCGGGAGTTACATATCTCAATGATGAAAATCTCTTTACATATTTAAAACATCCTTCGACGCTCATAGTCATAGTTTTGATGCTTTTTTGCTATGCGTTCTTCTCATTTGTGGAACTCTCTGCACTTGTAGCATGTTTTTCATGTTACACAAAGAAGCAGCGGATATATACGGGTGGAATGTTCCGTATGGGGTTGAAAGCATTTGCAAAGGCTTTCAAAGGAACTGGTGTAGTTTCGTTTCTTGTATACATGGCGATAATGCCCCTTGCACAGTTCTCGTTGTCTTCGGGAATGTTTATGGCTCCGCTCCTGCCTGTGATGAGGAGGATATTCAATTCTATGAACGGAGCATTGGCTGTTGTCTGCTATGTACTAGTGCAGCTGCTCTTTATTATACTTATAATAAGCGCAAGCTACAGTATTCACTACCTGCTTCTTACTGATATGCCATTCAAGGAGTGCATAAAGAAGAGTAAAGAAAAAATGCACGGACAGCGAAGAAAGATGATAGCTTCGGCATTATTGTGGAGCATTGGTGTAGTAGCGCTTATCGGCATAATTACATTTGGTCTAAGCTTTATCATAGTTTATATAATCAAGGGCTTTTCAAAGCCTGGAGCGGCTTTCGGTACAGCGCTTAAGATTCTGCGCTATACGTGGAGCGTATTTACTGCGATATCGGCTTTCTTTTCAGCTCCTGCCATTATATGGCTGTTGACATATAAGTTCATGAAGGACATAAAGGATGAGGATATAGTTCTTCCAAATGTCGGCTATAAGAAATTCAGCAAGAAGAAAAGTGCCATTATCATAGTTAGCCTTGTAGTTGTCAGCTCATTGATGAATATATCTTATCTGAGAGCCCTTTCACGTGGAAATGTAAGCCTCAATGTTGGGATTTTAAGTCGCACTCAGGTCACTGCTCACAGGGGGTTCTCTAAAGTAGCTCCAGAGAATACTTTGCCTGCATTCCAGGCGGCTATGGACTGCGGTGCTGATTACATAGAACTTGATATACAGCTGACAGCTGACGATCAACTCGTTGTAATACATGATGACAAACTTGACAGAACCACTAACGGCAAAGGTATGGTCGAGAAGTATAAGTATGAACAGCTAAAAACGCTATCTGCAGGTTCATGGTTCGGAAATGACGGAGAGTTTGATGATGTGGAGATTCCGCTGTTCTCAGATGTGCTGGAGCTTGTTGATGATGATATAATGCTCAATATCGAGATAAAGCGTTCGGGAAATCCCAAAAAGACAGCGGAAAAGGCTGTTGAGCTAATAGAAGAATACGATATCGTCAATTCCTGTTATATTACGTCATTTTCATATCCTGCACTGAAAAAGGTGAAGCAGCTCAATCCAAAGATAAAGACAGGATTTATCGCAAATTTAGCAACGGCTACGTCCTATGCACAGTTGCCGTACATCGATGCAGTGAGCATGAACTATCTCTTTGTTAATCAGTCAGTGGTAAACTCGGCTCATCATCACGGAAAGCGAATTTTCGTATGGACAGTAGACAGGCAGAGTGACATGCAGAAGATGATGGCTCTAGGAGTTGACAATATAATTACAGATCGCCCAGACAAAGCACTGGAAATAGTGAACTCAAAGAAAGTCGGCGATACTGTTCTGACGGCTCTGAAATTCATTTTTGGAAGCTGAAATAGCAGTAAACAGGCATTTATATACACCATGAGCTTAAAGTATGTATGGCTTATGGTGTATTATTAAAATAATAATATTATTCATTAAAAATTTACAAATACAATTTCTGCAAATTGTTGATTTATCCCTATATATATGATATAATTGATTACGTTGAGTGCGCCGTGTGCGCGCTGACTGCACGAAGATATGCGTTGAAACGGAAGGTTGCTGTCGGTATGACAGGTAATTTCCGTGGAGTATGTCCGATTTTAAACCGGGCGAATGGGATATCGAACACAGTTTGT
>JAFZYX010000249.1 GCA_017616055.1 Ruminococcus sp. | reverse complement strand
TACCGCAAAGAAGCTTCTTTACGGTGTTGTTGACATAGATATGATAGCAGGTCCGAGCGAGATACTTGTTATCGCCGACGATACCGCAGACCCGAAGTTCGCAGCTGCCGACCTTATGTCGCAGGCAGAGCACGATGTACTTGCTTCCGCAATCATGGTAACAACAAGTGAAAAGCTTGCTGACGGTACTATAAAGGAAATAGAGAGACAGAAGGAATATCTTTCAAGAAAGGATATCATCACTAAGTCTCTTGAGGATTACGGCGCTATAATCATTGCAGACAGCCGCGAAAAGTGTGTTGAGCTTGCAAACGAGATAGCTCCCGAGCACCTTGAAGTGCTTATGGAAAATCCTTTTGAGCTTCTCGGAAGCCTTGACAATGCAGGCTCCATATTCCTCGGGAACTATGCTTCCGAGCCTCTCGGCGACTACTATGCAGGACCTAATCACGTTCTGCCTACAAGCGGTACTGCCCGTTTCTTCTCGCCTCTCGGCGTAGCGAGCTTCACAAAGCGTACAGCTTATACCTACTACACTGAGGAAGCTCTCAGACAGGCTAAGGACGACATTGTACTCATCGCAGAGCGAGAGGGACTTACCGCTCACGCTAATGCCATAAAGGTAAGATTTGAAGACTGAATCACGCAATGGGGCGGCTTGAAACAGAGCTGCCCTATAGGTGTTTTAAGATAGGTGCAGATATGAAGAGATTTCGCTGCCTCTGCTGCGGCTACCGCACTATTGATACAAGAGGAGAATTTGATATATGTCCCATTTGCTTCTGGGAGGACGAGCCGTATATATTGTGTGACAAAAAGAACGAACAGGGGAATATAACGTCTGTATATTACTATAATGACTGCGAAAATGATGACTACGACGGCAGTGACATAATTGACATACCGTCGGAAGCGAACAATTTGTTAACTCTGAGGCAGGGCAGGCAGAATTTCCGTAAGTTTGGCGCCTGCCACGAAGAAGTAAAGGAATATGTCAGATTTCCGCGAAGCTCCGAAATGAAAAAATGGCGTGAAGAGAACCGCACGGTTGACGGAGAGCTGTTTTTTCTTCCCAATGAGAAAGGATAAATTATGAGTTATAAACTGAATAAAAAGCTGATAAATTTAGTGCCCTATGACCCGATCACAGGTCACTATGACATAAGACTGGACGCTAACGAGAGTTGTTTCAATTTATCTGACAGCTTAAAGGAAAAGATAAGCAGGAGCATTTCAAAGATAGACTTTAACCGCTATCCCGATTGTCTTGCCAAAGCTCCCACAAAGGCTTTTGCTGAACTTTACGGCATACCTGAGGAGTTTATCAGTGCAGGCAACGGCTCCGATGAGCTTATAAGCATTATTGAGGGCTGCTTCTTTGAGGCAGGGGATACGATAGTCAATGTATCCCACGACTTCTCGATGTATGAGTTTTATGCACAGCTTTATGAGGTAAATGTCAGGACCTATCAGAAGGAAGCAGACCTGACTATAAACGCTGAAAAGCTTATTGCCTTCTGCAGGGAAAACAATGCAAAGGGACTTATCTTCTCAAATCCCTGCAATCCTTCATCTATCGGACTTGACAGGGCTTCGGTAAGGAAGATAATCGAAGCACTTGACGGAGTTCTTGTTATTCTTGACGAGGCATATATGGACTTCTGGGATCAGTCGCTGCTTGCAGATGTGGACAAGTATGATAATCTGCTCATTCTCAAGACCTGTTCAAAGGCTATCGGACTTGCTGCTGTAAGATTCGGATTTGCTGTTGCGAACAAGACAATAACAAATGCTATAAGAGCAGCAAAATCGCCTTATAACAATGATACGGTCGCACAGACTATCGTTTCGGATATTCTTTCCGAGAAGCAGTATCTTGCAGAATGCCGCGACACTATAGTAAAGAACACAAAGCAGCTTTACAGGGATATCATTTCAATAAACGAGAAGTATAACTGTTTTGAAAAGGTATACGAGACCTGTACCAACTTCGTACTGGTAAAAACGGACGAATTTGAGGATATATACAGGTTTATGCTGGATAATTCCATTGCGATCAGAAAATTTAAGGGCTTTATAAGAGTTACTGCGGGAAACGAAAAAGAAAACGCACGTTTTATCGAAGTGCTTGAAAAGTATTATTCAAAATAAAAGGAGGTTACTATGCGAAAGGCTGAAATCGAAAGAGTAACAAAGGAAACACAGATCAGTGTAAGTATTAGCCTTGACGAAAAGGGAAAGGCTGAGATCGACACAGGTATAGGCTTTTTTGACCATATGCTCACAGCTCTTTCCGTTCACAGCGGTATCAGCATGAGCGTTAAGGTGAAGGGCGATCTTAATGTTGACTGCCACCACACCATAGAGGATACGGGAATCGCTATCGGACAGGCTCTCGGACAGGCTCTCGGCGCAAAGTCGGGAATAGTCCGCTACGGTACGGCATATATCCCTATGGACGAGTCACTTGCAATGGCAAGCCTCGACCTCAGCAACCGTCCTTTCCTTGTATTCAACTGCGATTTTACCAATCAGAGCTGCGGAGAGTACGACCTGTGCATGACAGAGGAGTTCTTCCGCGCATTTGCCTTTAATTCGGGTATGACTCTGCACATAAATCTTCTCTACGGAAGCAACGACCACCATAAGGCAGAGGCTGTATACAAGGCAGTGGCACACGCTCTGAAAACTGCCGTTACCGAGAACAAGGACGGCTCAACGCTCTCCACGAAAGGAGTTCTCTGATGATAGCGATAATCGACTACGGCGCAGGAAACATTTTCAGTGTAAAGAACGCTCTTGACTATCTCGGATTTGAAAACAGACTTGTAAGTGACAAGGAGTCCGTAAAGGCTGCGGACGCTGTGATACTCCCCGGAGTAGGAGCATTTCCTGCGGCAATGAAAAAGCTTGAAGCTACGGGACTTGTTGACACTATCAAGGAAGAAGCGGCAAGGAAGCCCTTCCTCGGCATTTGCCTCGGTATGCAGCTTATTTTCGACAAGGGCTACGAGTTCGAGGAGTGCGACGGTCTCGGGCTTATCGGCGGAAGCGTCAGAAAAATGGAAGAACCCGAGCTTATAATCCCCCATATGGGCTGGAACAAGCTTGAAAAGCTCAATGACTGTTCGCTCCTTGAAAAAGTGGGTGATAATGAGTATGTTTATTTCGTACATTCCTACAAGGCGCACTGCGATGATAAAAATATAGCCGCATATGTTGAGTACGGCGGACGAGTTCCCGCACTTGTATACGACGGAAAATACGTTTACGGAGCGCAGTTCCACCCTGAAAAGAGCGGTGAGACAGGACTTAAGATACTTCGCAGCTTCGGAGAGCTTATATGATATACAAAAGCCTGCTTTCATGTTCGAACAATACTCGTGAGCTTGGAGGGTTCAGGACTGCTGACGGCGGTATAACGAAAAATAACGTGTACTGGCGCAGCGATGTTCCCGAAAATTCTACAGACAGGGACGTTGATCTCCTTCTTTCCGCTCATATAACGACTGTAATTGATATGAGGACAGAAGCAGAAATACAGCGGACACCCCATACTCTGGCAGATATTCCTGAGTTTGAGTATCATCACTTCCCGATAACCGAGGGAAGCGGAGTTCCCGAAAGCCTTGAGGCCGTTCCTCTGTCATATATATCTATTGCGACTGCTGAAAATATGCATAAGGTGATGAAAGCCATCGCGGAAGCAGAAAAAGGTGTTCTTTTCCATTGTACAGCGGGAAAAGACAGAACGGGAGTCGTGAGTGCCATAATACTGATGACTTGCGGAGTTGACAGAGAGTCTGTAGTCAGGGATTATGTGATCAGCCGCGAGTATAATCATAAAAGGCTTGAAGCATTTCTTGCGGCTCATCCCGAGGTTGACAGAAATGTCGTACTTGCCAATGAAAAGAGCATGAACGGCTTCATCGACCTGTTTACGGAGCGTTTCGGCACGACAGAAAGATACTTTGAACATATCGGTTTGTCGGCAGAACACGCAGATATGATAAAAAACAAACTTATGAAAGGCATATGATATGGAAGAGTTTTCGGAAAAACTGAAGCAGTTTTTTAAGGATTTCGGAAAAGGCAGAAAAATGGTGCTTTCCACATCAGAAAATGACAGAGTATCATCACGAATGATGAGCGTTATACAGATAAACGGAGAGTTTTATTTTCAGACCGATACTGAACTGCGGAAATATCATCAGCTTTCGGTCAACAGAAATGCTGCTCTGTGCATTGACAATATCCAGATCGAGGGCATATGCAGCAAACTGGGACATCCTCTTGAAAACGCAGAGTTTTCCTCTGCGTTCCGTGAGTGCTTCAGGGGCTCGTTTGACGCATATACCGCTCTGAAAAATGAACGCCTGTTCGTTTTCAGACCGCTTTATATACAGCGCTGGATATATAATGACAGTGTTCCCTATATCGAAATATTTGATATTAAAGAACAGCGTTACTCCTGTGACAGATATGCATGAGAATAAACATTAACCAATAAAAGGAGAAGATATATGATAATATTCCCCGCAATTGACATAAAGGACGGAAACTGTGTCCGTCTTTTTAAGGGTGACTTTTCCACAGTTGAAAAGGTGGCGTCCGATTACCTTGAGACCGCAAAGAGCTTTGAGAAAGCAGGCGCTCAGTGGATACATATGGTAGACCTTGACGGCGCCAAAGAGGGCAGACCCGTCAACACAAAGATATACACTGACGTAGCCGAAAAGACTAATTTAAAGGTGGAGCTTGGCGGCGGTATCCGCAGCCTTAAGACCATACAGGAGTACCTTGATATGGGTATCACAAGGGTAATACTCGGCTCCGTAGCTTTGAAAAATCCCAAGCTTGTCCGTGAAGCCGTTGAGAAGTTCGGCAGCGAGAAGATAGTTGTCGGGATAGATGCCATGAATGAAATGGTCGCTACAGAGGGCTGGCTCGAAAGCTCTGATGTACACTATATCGACCTTGCTGATAAGATGATAGAATCGGGAGTGAAGTACTTCATATTCACTGATATCTCCAAGGACGGAACTCTTTCGGGAGTCAACCGCCAGCAGCTAAAAAAGCTTGCAGACGCTACCGAAGGCAGAGCCAATATCGTAGCAAGCGGCGGAGTTCATACTATGGACGACATCGTCGCCTGCAAGGAAATGGGACTTTACGGTACAATATGCGGAAAGTCCATATATAAGGGCACATTGGACCTTAAAGAGGCAATTGATTATGCAGGAGTGGAATGAAGTTCGGACAGATGAAGATATTGAAAAAATACCAAGTCTTTATGAAGGTGTGTTAGTATCTGTCAGCTATGACAGCGG
Source organism: Ruminococcus sp. (assembly GCA_017616055.1). Classification (GTDB taxonomy): domain Bacteria; phylum Bacillota; class Clostridia; order Oscillospirales; family Ruminococcaceae; genus Ruminococcus. The sequence goes on along the minus strand of JAFZYX010000249.1, from coordinate 6,127 downwards.
AAGCCGGGGTGAGGAAAAAATATCTCATCATGGTTTTTCAGAAGGTCACACAGCTTCTGTGATAGCAGATCAGCCGTGGAGCGGTGAACGTGTTGAGTTCTTTTTTACGGGGGTACGATACTGTGCTATATCAGGTTTTACAGAAGGCGATATTTTTAAAGAAATTGATATGTGCAGAGTTTCTTTCAGGACCGATCTATTGGGCAGAACACGTGATGACAGGCTTATCGTCTGGACAGACGGCGGAGATGTTGATCTTAAAAATATGCAGATAGACCTCAGAGAGAGCGGTAAGACATTTATTATTGCCGAAAAGCTTAAATGGAGATATATCAATGAATATGACCATAAGCAAGAATTATAAAATGCTTCATGTTGTTGTAAATACCCTATTATTCGGTATGCTCGCTGTGTATTTCGTGTATATGCTGTCGGTTTACAGGGACTTCCCCGAACAAATAGGCATACATTACGGCGATGATAATGAATTTGATGTTTACGCTTCAAAATGGCAGGCTTTTTTCCCGTTTATGGTAGGCTTCGTACTGGTGGGGATATTCACCTTAGCTCAGATAGTAGCCAAAAAGATAAAGCGTATCGGCAAGAAGTTAAGTGAAAAAGACGACAGGTTCATCAGAATGACTTTCATTGCAGCTCTTGACGCTATGAAGCTGTTCTGGGCAGTATTCTATACCATATGGGCACACTGCGTTATACATCAGACGAGAATGTACACGTTTGGTTTACCCATAAGGGAATTTCAGACGCTGCCATTACTGATAATAGTAGGAGCTTTTCTGGCAGCTGACAGCAAAGTAAGGTTAAAAAAGTCGAAAAAGCATATAATCATAGCTGAAGTCATTTTGTTTGCAGTGGTTATATTCGTCAAGATAATAAGAAACAATTTTTAAGGAAGTGAGAAAATGCTCGCAAAGAGAATAATCCCTTGCCTTGATGTTAGAAACGGCAAGGTAGTAAAGGGCGTGAATTTTGAAGGAGTTCGTGACGTAGGCGATCCTGTTGAGTGTGCTGAGGAGTACAATAAGCAGGGCGCTGATGAGATAGTATTTTACGATATAACAGCTTCATTTGAGGGACGCGGAGTTTTTCTTGATGTTGTAAGGGATACTGCCAAAAAGGTATTTGTACCGCTGACAGTCGGCGGAGGTATCAAAACAGTAGAAGATATCCGTGAAGCTCTTCGTGCAGGCGCTGACAAAGTATCCGTAAACTCACAGGCTGTTCAGAATCCACAGCTTATAAAGGATGGAGCGGATATATTTGGAAGCCAGTGCATATGCGTAGGGATTGATGCTAAGAAGATTGCGGATAACAAGTGGACAGTGTACATAAATGGTGGTCGTAAAGATATGGGAATTGATCTCATTGACTGGGTACACACTATTGAAAAGCTAGGAGCAGGTGAGATATGCCTTAACTCCATAGATGCTGACGGAACAAAAGAGGGCTTCGACATCCCAATGTTGAAAGCCGTCTGTGACAATTGTTCCATTCCTGTTATTGCAAGCGGCGGGGCAGGAAAGATAAATGATTTCTATGAGGTTTTTGAGAAAACAGGAGCTACCGCTGCTCTTGCTGCTTCACTTTTTCACTTCAAGGAGCTTACTGTTGGCGAAGTCAAGGACTACTGCCGAGGTAAGGGTGTTATAGTTCGCTGATGAACTACATCAGAAGCGTTAAGCTTGACAGACTTTCATATGAGCTCGGATACACTGCGAAGATTCCTGCTGTGAAAAGCCTTGCCCAAATGGAAGAATTAGAATTACAAAGACCTGTAACTTATTTTGTAGGTGAGAATGGTACTGGAAAATCTACACTTCTCGAAGCGATAGCAGTGAAGTATGGTTTTAATGCAGAGGGCGGTTCATTGAATTATTCTTTTACCACAAAGGAAACACATTCGGAACTACACAGTGTCATAAATCTTATACGAGGGATTGAACGTCCGAAAACAGGTTTTTTTCTTCGTGCAGAAAGTTTTTACAATGCTGCTTCGTATCTGGACGATGCGGATGGAGGAAGCGGCAAACTACTTAGAGCATATGGTGGAGTATCATTACATGAGCAGTCTCATGGTGAGAGTTTCTTTTCACTTGTTATGAATCGTTTTGCAGGTCGCGGAATGTATATCCTAGATGAGCCCGAAGCTGCACTTTCACCGTCACGGCAGATGTCACTGCTAATAAGGGTAAATGAACTTGTAAAGCAGGGTAGCCAGTTCATAATAGCGACTCATTCACCAATTATCCTTGCATATCCGGATTCTGTAATATTTGAGCTTACAGAAAGCGGAATCAATGAGACAGAATATAAAAACACCGAGACATACACTGTTATGAAAGCTTTTATGGACGATCCTAAGCGGATGATAGATCATCTATTTGCAGAAAAGGAGGATATATAATGATAAAGATTGATTTAAACGATATCGACAAATTCTTTGAAAAGGGAGAGCTTATTCCAGCAATATGCTATGAGGTAAATACAAAAACAGTTCTTATGCTTGCGTATATGAATAAAGAGAGCCTGAAAAAAACTCTTGAAACAGGTTATACGTGGTTCTGGAGCCGGTCTCGTCAGGAATACTGGAACAAAGGCGCGACATCAGGACATTTGCAGAAAGTCGTATCAATATATGGTGATTGCGACAATGATACACTGCTTGTAAATGTTGAGCAGACAGGATTTGCCTGTCACACAGGAAGCTACAGCTGCTTTTTCAACGAAATTTATAATACAGAGGAGAATGAATAATGACAGTTTATCAGGAAATATTTGAAGTTATTAAGGAAAGAAAAAAACAGTTTGAAAATGGAACTGCCGCAGAAAACTCATATACCTGCTATCTATTTGAGAAAGGTGTGGATAAGATCTGCAAGAAAGTAGGAGAGGAAGCTACAGAAACAGTTATCGCAGCAAAAAACGGAAACAATGATGAACTTATGAATGAGATAAATGACCTTCTCTACCATGTAATGGTACTCTGTGCTAATCAAGGACTAGATTGGTCTGATGTTGAGAGAGTTCTAGACGAAAGAAATGAAAAAATAGGAAATCTTAAGAAATTCCACGAAGTTGATAAGAATACATAATAAAAAGCTGCCGTGAGGCAGCTTTTTACTTGCATTCAATTTTGAATTTTACATCAGTTGTATCAAGGTAATCGAACAAAGCGGTCATTATATCAGTATAACATGGTATATAGAGGTGCATACCGTCACCTGAGCTATATCCGCTGGTGAGATTGAGTTCATCGTCGCAGATAACGGAATAAGCATCAAAAAAAAGAACATCAGGTGAATCTATTCGCTTGACCATTTCCATGAGAGCAGCGTTGTAATCTCGGATTATAGTGTTTTTGACAACTTTGCACCCTGAACTTACAGGCGTTATTGTTGCAACTATGATGGTTATATTAGGAATGCGTTCCCTTATTTCATCAATTACCTGACTATACTTTTTCACGAATTTCTGAGGCATATTCAGGTTCACATCATTCATGCCAATCCACATATAAAGCATCTTTGGTCGGATTCTTTCCACAGCATCAATGAGTTCTAGTTCTTCATCGCCTACGGAGAAGCTGAAATGCGAGAGATTCCACATTGAAACCGAATCACCTGCAATGCTGTGCTCGCGTGGTATGAATCCATAGTATCTAAGTCCAAGAGTAATGGAATCGCCTGCAGTAACGAGATTTTCCTGATAAAAGGCACTGTTAGGTGAAGTTCCGACATATCTGCTTGGGACAGGAACGTTTTCTGCTGTTGTTGTAAAAACAGTGGTTGTTTCTGTAGAGTTACTTGCAGAAGTTGAAGGTACTGTTGTTGTTTTTGTGCTTGTTGTAGATACTGAAGAAGTTATAGTTGTTTCGGTTGTAACCGTGTGGACTGTTTCTGTATTTACGGCTGCTTTTACTCCGTGAGGGTTGTGTTTCATATAAACTATCGCAAGCAGCGAGACTGCAAGGGAAAGTATAGAAAGCAGAATGATAACAGGTATTATCGCTCTGCTAAAAAATTTTTTTATCATTTTTAACACTTCCTGTGTTTGGTTCGTTTGTGGGAATATCTGCATCTATATCATATTTTACCATATTGTGACCGAAAAGTAAAGCCTGAATAGTCCAACATGGAAAATAACCATTAAATCCTTGACAATATGCTACATGGAGAGTATAATTATATGTGCAATATCTATGAATATCAGGAGTGGAATTGAATATGGAAAATATCACAATCGCAGAGCTTTATGATCTTTCTCATACTGCTGCAAAGGAGTATCTTAGCAAGTTTACATATCCATGGGAAGCACTTAAGGGTATTAGTAATTTCATTATTGAGCTCGGAAAGACTCTAAGCAGTGACGAGTATGACAATCCGTCAGAAAATGTATGGGTACATAAAACTGCAAAAGTTTTCCCAACAGCTTATCTTGGAGCTCCATGTATTATCGGCGCTGGTACAGAGGTTCGCCATGGAGCATTCATTAGAGGAAGTGCTCTTGTAGGTGAGAACTGTGTAGTTGGAAATTCAGTTGAGCTTAAGAATGTTATCCTTTTTGACAACGTTCAGACTCCGCATTACAATTATGTAGGAGACAGTATTCTAGGCTATAAATCGCACATGGGAGCAGGTTCTATTACATCTAATGTTAAGTCTGACAAGACCAATGTAGTTATTAAGTCTGGCGATGAGAATATTGAAACTGGCATTAAGAAGATAGGCGCAATGCTTGGTGATCACGTTGAGGTCGGTTGTAACAGTGTACTTAATCCAGGAACAGTGGTCGGTTCTAATTCAAATATCTATCCTACAAGCTGTGTAAGGGGCGTTATCCCTTCGGACTGCATTTACAAGACAGGCGGAGTTATCGTACACAAGAACTGAGACTATAATTATCATTAAGAAAGATTATTTTTTAACCACAGGGAACTTAAGATTCTCTGTGGTTTTTGTTTACTTTTTTTGCAGAAAATATTGTAAAATAAATCAAAATGTGGTATTATAGAAATAGTATTATGTATCGCCGATGGCAGAATGGAGGACTGTATGGAAAATAAGATATTATTTGGCGGTAATATGAACGCTCAGATCAATTTTGCGATGCAGCAGAATTATGTTCCGGTATTCAGAAATATGGTAATGACCAATAACACTGAAGAAGAACTTAAAAATGTTCGCCTTAGGATAAGCTTTGAACCTGAATTTGCAAAGGTATTTGAATCTGTGCCTGTTGACCTGAAACCGTCCCAGCCTGTTGAAATCTCACCTGTTAATATAATTTTATTGTCTGACTATCTTTTTAGTCTTACGGAAAAGCTCGTTGGAAGCGTTACTATACAGGCTCTTATCGGCGATGACATTATAGCTGAGGAAAGCAGGAGCATAGAACTTCTTGCCTACGACCAGTGGTCTGGAATAAACTTCATGCCCGAAACTGCGGTTGCATTTGTAAGTCCGAATCATCCAAAAGTACAGGAGTTAATCGCCGCAGCAGGAGTTTATCTAAACAAATGGTGCGGTAATCCTTCTTTTACAGGATATCAGACCAAGAATCCTAATATTGTAAAACAGCAGATGGGAGCTATATATGCTGCATTGCAGGAAAAAAATATCGGATATACTATGCCTCCAGCAAGCTTTGAAGCTGCTCAGCGTATACGTATGCCTGACGCGGTACTCGAAACAGGACAGGGAACTTGTCTTGACCTTTCCGTGCTTTACTGCTCATGCCTTGAAGCTGTGGGGCTTAACCCAATTATAGTAATTATACAGGGACACGCATTTGCCGGCTGCTGGCTTGAAGAAGAGAATTTTTCCGACAGTATTCAGTATGATATGTCTGCTCTCACAAAGCGTATAGCTCACGGTATAGATGCTATATGTCTTGTTGAGTGTACAGACTTTGTTGCTGGAAAGAATACTGATTTTGACAGTTCAGAAAAACATGCGGCTGCTCATCTTGATGATGAGTCGAAATTCTGTTTTGCAATAGATATAAGTCGTACACGTTCAAGTGGTATTCGCCCAATACCGTCAAGAGTTTCAGAGGATGGTACGTTCAAAGCTGTAGACTACGGTGCTAGAAAGAAGTCTGAGATAAC
>JAFZYX010000248.1 GCA_017616055.1 Ruminococcus sp. | reverse complement strand
TACTCAGATTTTACTGGCAAAACGAAACGTCCGTCACGAATTGTGACATTGCTCTCCTGCAAGTATTGCTGAGTAGTCTTATTCTTTATCATTTTATCGAGAGTTTCGCGAAGCTGCATACCTGCACGATTTATCTTTCTGCGTATAGTCGCAAGCTCGGGACTTGCCGCGTCAGATATCTCATTTTCCGAGATTATTGAGCGTTCAAGCTTTTCCAGCAACCAGTCGTTAGGCTGAAGCCTTGAAAAAAGGTAACTTAACTCTGTTTCCACGTTCTCGCAGTGAGCATACCAATCCGCGAGAGCCTTTATCTGTTTGAGCATTGCTGCTATATCGAGGAGATCCCGGAGAGAAATGACTGCTCCGGACTTTGCTCTTGCAGCAACAGTACTAATGTCCTTGAAATTACTGAAAGGCGGTGTTCCAAACTGCACCGAAAGAGACAGAGCCTGCGAAGTTTTCAGACATTCATAGCGTACTCTTTCAAGGTCATTATCAGGACGTACCGCCAGTGCCATGCGGCGAGTTTCCTCATTGGAAGTGAGCTCCGCAAGCATTTCAAGTATTTTATCCAGTTCAAGTGTTTTCAAATATTTATCCATAATCTTCCTTCTAGCACAAGTAATTGGCAATAATTCAATAGCAATTAACCGAATATGGCATACTTTTATGCACAGACTGTGCCCATAAACAAATTATTTAATCGATTTGTAAAAATCCAGCGTTCCGAAATTGCGCTCCAGATGTGTGAGCATATAATTCTCTGCCAGTGCTGAAAGCTTTTCCTGTGTTGCTTCCGACACACGAAAGCCAAACAGCCTGTCAAAGTCACTGAGCACTATATGCCTTACTGCACTTAGTACGGGCAGCTTAATCTTCATAAAGTTCTCTTCTATTTCGTTATCAAAACAATCGGCACAATAAAAGCCACCGTCTCCGATGCAGAAAAAGAGCTCCTCAGGCTCGTAAACTCCACAGTTACGGCAAGCTACTATGTCAGGCATATATCCTATCTCCGACATCAGGCGGAACTCGAATACAGCCTTGAGCTGCCGTTCGTCACGCTTTCCGTTTTCAAGGAAGTGCAGGCAGTTCAGCAGCAAACGCATAATGTCGCCGTTCTGAGCCTCTGGCTTTATGCAGAAGCGCACAACCTCCGCAAAGTAACTCGCCAAAGATATCTTGGAAAGTGAATCGCGAAGCCCGTAAAAAATATGTATCGGCTCTGCGCTGTTGAGATAGAGGTATTTTCCTCTCTTGTCTACGCAGAACCGTGAATATGCCAGAAGCTGAGTAGAGCTACTCGATTTTCCGTTAATTTTCCTTGCGCCTTTTACGGAAACCTCGATAACTCCGCTGTCTCTGGTCATTATATCAATAAATTTGTCCTGTTCTCCCACAGGACGCTCTTTCAGGACTATGCCTTCAACAATTGTCATGGTTTTCATCCTTATTCGCCGAATACAGCAGATAATCCTCTATGCTACCACTTTCAGCGAACACACTCCATAAAAAATCCTCGTTCACAGCTCACCTCCGCAGATAAAATTCTATGGAATTATTATCCGCGGAAAAGCTATGAATATTTAAGGTAATTATTTCTCTGATAATCCGAAGCTACGTATAAGATTCTCCCTGTTACGCCAGTCTTCCTTGACTTTGACCCAGCACTTGAGGTTAACCTTTATCTGGAAGAATTCCTCAAGCTCTATCCTTGCAGCAGTCGAAGCCTTTTTCAGCATTGCGCCGCCTTTTCCTATGATTATGCCCTTATGTGACTCCTTTTCGCAGTAGATAACAGCAGATATATCAAGTATATCCTTATCATCACGCTCACTCATCTTTTCAACACCCACAGCAATACCGTGGGGCACTTCGTCGCTCAGGAGTGTAAGTAGTTTTTCACGTATCATTTCAGCAGCAAGCACTTTTTCAGGCTGGTCGGTTATCATATCCTCAGGGAAAAAGTGCACAGACTCCTCCGCGAGGGCGATTATCTCATCGATGACTATATCCACACCACTGTTTTCAGTAATGCTGACTGGGATTAATGCCTGAACCTCTATCTTTGATGTCAGCTCAGCAATAATGGGAGCAAGCTCATCCTTGTTTTTCAGCAGGTCTATTTTGTTGAGTACAAGTATGACGGGCATTTTCGAACTGTTCAAAGATTTTAGTAGATCAAGCTCCTGTTGATTTATCTTTTTTGTGCAGTCCATTACAAAAACTACTGCATCTATATCGCTAACTGACTCTTTTACGGTGTTCAGCATATGCTCACTTAGCTTGTTCACAGGCTTGTGAAGTCCCGGAGTATCAAAAAAAACCAACTGAACATCATCAATATTGCGTATACCCGTTATACGGGTACGTGTGGTCTGGGGTTTATTGCTGACGGAGGCTATCTTCTCCCCGACGATAGCATTAAGAAGTGAGGATTTACCTGCATTTGTCCGTCCAGCAATGGTAACGAAGGCTGTTCTCGGCATCAGCTGTTTTCTCCGTTAACTACAAAAGTTACATCTCTTGATATTCCAAGCTTTTCGAGTACTGACTCTTCTTTTTCACGCATTATACGCTGATCAAGCTGACTTGTTTCGTGATCGTACCCCAGCAGGTGGAGCATTGAATGTACTGTGAGGAATCCAACTTCTCTCTCCAGCGAATGTCCGTAATTCTGAGCCTGCTTAACAGCTGTTTCCAATGATATAACAACATCTCCCAACTGTACGGCACCTGTCTCTGGATTAACCTCAACTGCACCGTCCTCACTCGTTAGAGGAAATGAGAGAACGTCTGTAACAGCGTCCTTGTTTCTGTATATCTTGTTAAGATTCTTGATCTCATTATTGCTTACGAATGACACGCTAACCTCTGCATCCTTGCCGAAATTCTCAGTTGTAAGAACTGCCTGACAACATCTTCTTATTAGAAGCCTTATACCTACGGGAACCTTCACCTCTGTCTGATTATTCTTGACATATACCTTTAACTTAGCCATGATTATTTTTTCTCCCTTCATTATATTTTTCATAAGCCTTGATAATATCCTGTACAAGTCTATGTCTTACTACATCCTTCTCCGTGAAGCGATGTATTTCGATATCGTCTATCCCCCTCAGGACCTTGATAGCCTCCACAAGCCCTGATTTTTTTGTATCGGGGAGGTCTATCTGGGTGATATCACCTGTTATTACCATTCTGCTCTCGTTTCCGAGTCGTGTAAGAAACATTTTTATCTGCTCTGAAGTAGTGTTCTGAGCTTCATCGAGGATAATGAACGCTTCATCAAGAGTACGTCCGCGCATATAAGCTAGCGGAGCAACCTCGATTATCCCCTTTTCCATATATCGTGCAAAGCTCTCAGCTCCGAACATATCAAAAAGAGCATCATATAGCGGTCGAAGATAAGGATCCACCTTATCCTGAAGGTCACCGGGAAGGAAACCAAGCTTTTCACCTGCTTCCACAGCAGGACGGGTAAGGATGATCTTCTTTATCTTATGTTCACGGAACGCTTTTACTGCCATAGCAACGGCAAGGTAAGTCTTTCCCGTACCCGCAGGGCCTATACCGAGTACGATAGTATTGTTTCTGATAGCGTCAGTATACCTTTTCTGTCCGACCGTTCTCGGACGTAGTATCTTTCCTGACGCAGTCATACAGATGCCGTCACCGCCGAGTTCCTGAAGCTCCTCCTCGATACCGTCAGCTACCATAGAGGTCACATAGCGGACCGTTTGTTCGTTTACGGCATTACCTTTATTAGCAAAGCTCATAAGCGCGCGGAGAGCTTTTTCGGCTCCTGCGGTATCACCGTCTCCGATTATTTTTATGCCTCCGTCTCTGCTTACAACGGTGACATTGAAATCTTTCTGAAGTTTGCTGATATTCCCATCAAGCTGTCCGAAGAGGGCGGAAAGCTGCTCAGGGCTGTCAGCGGGTACGAATATTTCCGACATTAATCTTTTTCTCCAATCTTCTGTTCGGGGAAAGCTCCTGCTTGGGCAAGAGCGGCATTGGAATAGCGATGATCCGCTGAAACATCCCTCAGTACCCTAACATTTTTCGGGAAATCTATTGCCTGATCAGGCGAAGAAAGTTCAAGCTCCATAATTGCAAGCTTATCAGAAAACGGGTAAGTATCCAGTTCAAAAAGCTGTCCGTGATAATCAAAACAGTATCTCACCTTTTCCACAGGCGGACAGTCCTTACGGAACTCGCTTAGAAGCACTTTATACTCTTCACCGCTTATCTCGTACTCGTTCTCCTCCCTGGTCACGGGGCTCAGGAACAGTTTTTCCGTATAGGTATATTTCACATTTCCATTTTCATTCACAGATCTTACTCTTCGCTGAAGTCCGTTCTCTCCACTTTTGAGATAGGTTTGCACGATTCCTATCCTGCGTTTTACATTCAACTCTGATACGTCAGGAAATTCAATGAGAAATTTACGCTCAATCTCATAATTCTTTCCCATAAACACACTCCGAAAACGACGATTTTACGTTGATGTCTTTCAACGTTTTTATTATACAACTTTTTTTGAATAATGTCAACAAAATATTCGTAATATTCTGTCTAATATGCTAAATTTTACTCAGTGGACACATTTTTATCACATACAGCTTCCGATATCAACGTATATACGTGCAAAAGCAGAATGAACACCTGCTGTTTTTTATTAACACAGGATAAAAAAATGGTATTACCACTGCTGCCCATCTGCGGTATTACGACTGTAGTCAATTTTAAGTCTGATAAATCGGACGCTCTCATTTAAAATTGTATATGTCATATTTAAAACTCATAAATGATGTGTTTTTTATATATAATCAAGTTTAAAAAGTCCACAAATGTCCTCAAACGAAAGACCAAAATGTTCAAAGTTTTCAACCATGCCGAATACTCTTATGAAGCCGAGTTATTGCAAAAGAAACTGCAACAAAAATTTTTGGACCAACAATTATATGTTTGTACAATATGCACTTTTCACGAAATTTCTGTTATTTTTTTGTCGAACCTCTTGAAAATTTTTCCGAGTTGCTGTATAATAATACCATACAAATTTTTAGGAGGTATATCCCATGTCAGTTAAAGTTGCTATTAATGGTTTCGGTCGTATCGGCCGTCTTGCATTCAGACAGATGTTTGATGCTCCAGGTTATGAGGTAGTTGCTATCAACGACCTTACAAAGCCTTCAATGCTCGCTCAGCTTCTCAAGTATGATACAGCTCAGGGTGGTTACTGCGGAAAGATCGGTGAGAATCTTCACTCTGTTTCAGCAGACGACGAGAAGGGCACAATCACAGTTGACGGCAAGACACTTACAATCTATGCAAAGGCTAACGCTGCAGAGCTCCCTTGGGGTGAAATCGGCGTAGACGTTGTTCTCGAGTGCACAGGTTTCTACTGCTCAAAGGACAAGTCTCAGGCTCATATCGATGCTGGCGCTAAGAAGGTTGTTATCTCAGCTCCTGCTGGTAATGATCTTCCTACAATCGTTTACAGCGTTAACGAGAAGACTCTCACAAAGGATGACAAGATCATCTCAGCTGCTTCATGCACAACAAACTGCCTCGCTCCTATGGCTAAGGCTCTCAACGATTATGCTCCTATCCAGAGCGGTATCATGAGCACAATCCACGCTTACACAGGCGATCAGATGATCCTTGACGGTCCTCACAGAAAGGGCGACTTCAGAAGAGCAAGAGCTGGCGCTGCTAACATCGTTCCTAACAGCACAGGTGCTGCAAAGGCTATCGGCCTTGTTATCCCTGAGCTCAACGGCAAGCTCATCGGTTCTGCACAGAGAGTTCCTGTTCCTACAGGTTCTACAACAATCCTTACAGCTGTTGTTAAGGGTGCTAACGTAACTGTTGACGGAATCAATGCTGCTATGAAGGCTGCTGCTTCCGAGTCATTCGGATACAATGAGGATCAGATCGTTTCTTCTGACGTTATCGGTATGAGATTCGGTTCACTCTTCGATGCTACACAGACAATGGTTTGCAAGATTGCTGATGATCTTTTCGAAGTACAGGTTGTTTCATGGTATGACAACGAGAATTCTTACACATCACAGATGGTAAGAACAATCAAGTACTTTGCTGAGCTCGGCTAATAGCTGACATATATGCAATACTTAAGGGCGTTCATATGAACGCCCTTTTTTGTTGTCTTCACGATTGACATTCCACAGCACAGGAAGTATAATAATAGT
>JAFZYX010000247.1 GCA_017616055.1 Ruminococcus sp. | reverse complement strand
TTGGTTGCGGCGGCTGGATTTGAACCAACGACCTTCGGGTTATGAGCCCGACGAGCTACCTAGCTGCTCCACACCGCGATATTTAGTGCAGTTTCATCTGCGACTATATTATTATACCACAGGGGAGAATTGATGTCAACACCAAGACAGATATTTTTTTGTTTTAACTAATACAAACTGGCGATAAAGCAGACTTTTTGTAAATAACGTACGGTTTAAGCATTAAAACGTTTTTTTGTACATTTAAAAAGCAAAGAAAAGTTTAAAAAAAATTTATATTTATGATGATGAGCGAAAACAAAGCTTTTCGCGGCCGCTATCTTTTATAATCGTTTTTTTCATGACTTTCTTGTCTTGACATAGTTGTTTTTATGTGGTATCTTTAAAATAGATATAAATATCGGAAACAAAAGTTGGATTTGCAGTTTCGGTGTGATTAAATACTAAGATCATTCGTTGTGAGCTAAGCATAGCGTTAATGGTTCTAAAAAGCTTATGCGGGCATAATTATAGCTCCGGCTGCAAATGAAAGGAAGAAGCTTTTAATGACTGAAAATGAAATAATCGATAGGGAAACTTACAGAAAGATCAAAAAAATGAATCGCAATGAGCTCACGAAATTCATACTTCGTTACGGAACGGAATTGACAGGCAATGAAGAGCGTATTATTGACCTTTCACAGCTTCAGAGTGAGCTCGGAAATATAAAAGGTATAGGCGAAAAAAGACTTGAGGAGATCATGACAGTGATCGAGAAGTTCTTGAACATATAGCCATATCTTAAAAAAGCGGTCTGTTTGTATTCCTACAAAAGACCGCTTTATTATTTATTAAAGGGGGACATGAAATGCTTGGTGCGATTTTAGGAGATATGATAGGAGCACCATATGAGTTTGATAGGGGAGGCAAGACAAAGGACTTTCCTCTTTTTACGGAAAAGACACAGTTTACGGACGATACGGTCATGACTGTTGCAGTTGCAGAAGCTCTACTTGACGCTTTCGGTAAGTCAGATGACGAAATTAAGACTGCACTGATATACTCAATGCAGAAGTGGGGGAGAAGATATCCGAATGCTGGATATGGGAATATGTTCATTCAGTGGCTGACACAATCTGAACCGAAGCCATATGGTAGCTTTGGAAACGGCTCTGCTATGAGAGTTGCAGCTGCAGGATGGCTTTATAGCGATATCGAGACTACAAGGAAAATGGCTGCGCTGACAGCGTCAGTAACTCATGATCACCCTGAGGGGATAAAGGGAGCTGAAGCTACTGCAAGTGCTATCTTTTTAGCACGGAATGACATGAGTGCCGAAGATATAAAGAAGTACATTGTGAGCGAATTTGGATATGATCTGTCGCGTACCTGCGACGAGATAAGACCAACATATCATCATGTTGAGAGCTGTCAGGAGACAGTTCCAGAGGCTATAACTGCTTTTCTTGAGGGGAAGGATTTTGAGGATGTTATCCGCACGGCTGTATCGCTTGGTGGAGACTGTGACACTCTTACCTGTATTGCAGGAAGTATTGCGGAGGCTTATTACGGAGTTCCTGATGTTCTGTCGGCAAAGTGTTATGAGAGGTTAAGTAACGATATAAAAGAAGTTGTCAGCCGTTTCTATTCACATTTTAATGTGCTTGTTTAGCATATATTCTAGAATAAATAAAAAGGTGTGAAACTAATGGATATTGCAAAAAGATCAGACTGGAAAAATTATGATATGCCTGAAAAAAACGAAATATTTACACTGAACAGAACATTTGATGAAAAGCAGCTTGAAGTTCTGAGACGCGGCAATATCCCCAAGGAAATGGAAGATAAGTGGTTCTGGTACATGGAGGAAGATAGGCTCTATGCACACAGGAGCTGGACGGGATATTGTATATACATCATTGAGTTTTCAGTGGATAATAATCATAAGGTCACGGTGAATCGCGACCCTGAGCAGTATAAATGTACAAGTATTGATGAGGATGCTCAAAATCTGAACACTCTGCTTGACTGGTGGTGTGAGGATAGATACGACTACTACAACGAATGGATGTCTGAAACTATGGTGCAGTTCGTAAAGAGCGATGATATGAATATTATGCTTAAAAGCGGGTTGAATTTCTTGATAACTGAGGATAAGCAGTATCAGGACAGGTTTCAGGCTGAAGTTTTGGCTGAAGTTTTAAAAAAAGGACGCAGAATATTCCTTGATAACAAGCTTGTTCCATTTGAAGATTTTCAGAGAAATATATTCTATGTTAACTTACACGAAAAGAGTTTTTTTCAAAAAAGACGCAGGTTCAGAAGTGTTGTTGACACAAATTCGGAGCTTATAAGGGCTCTTGATATAAAGCCGAAGGTTTTTGATATGCGTTTGCAGCATTTGTGGCACTGGTCGTATTTATGCTCATGTGCCATAGGTTTGTCGAAAGGGAAGAAGTACTTGATATTTCCGTGGATAGACAGTACGGAATGCTCCATACAGTCTTACAGATTCGCGAAGCTTTACGATTATTCGGTAAAGCATGGTATTGCAGTGATTATTCCCACAAACAGCGTTGAAAAGATGGAAATGAAAGGATTTGTATACAATGTTTTGAACAGGCAATCAAGAGCTAAGGTAAATTCTGAAAGCGATGAAGTTGATGACGATATGTACTGCAAGATATTCGTGGACTCTTCACTTGAGTTTGAATGTTTTTTTAAGAAGATTTGCGAATACATTGGTACATCAAATGATAATAAAAAAGTGCACAGTCTGTCTTTTGACTGGGGCGAAATGGACGTAAGGCGCAATGACTGGTACGATGAAAAGGCATATTCTAGCAATGCAACTGATTTTGTCTACTGGAGATTCTATATAGAAGTTTATAAAAATGTCAAAACTGAAAAGGAAGTATATATTGAAAAGCTGAGAGAATTAATTGCTTATCTAAGGACATTCTGCAGTGGAACTGTTCCTGCCAGTGATTATGAGGATGAGCTTAATAAACAATAGCAAAGGAAGTGTAACATGCGGATAAAGCTTTTAAACATTGAAAAACACGGTGGAATCACCGTCGCTGAGTGTGAAACAAGTATAGGCGTTTTTAAGGGGATATGGCGCAGCAGACAGATAAAGCCCTTGATAGGGAATATCTACCAGGCCGAACTTACATTAGCAGATATTGCTTGCGAAGAAGTGAAAAAATGTAGTTCTGCAGAAAATCCATGTCTTTATCTGCAGGGTGACGAAGTACGCTTTATTGCTATTTGCGAGGAGTTCGACGGTGAAGTTTATTTTCTGCGCTTTGCGGACGACTGGCTGCAAATGCTGTATATCGAGAAAGATGATAAGCATTTCGCTGCAAACGATGTGCTGAGTTTTGAAATGAGTTGGGAACAGGTGGAGGTATATCCATACAGCCTGTTGTGATTCAAATATGCAGCATTTATAAGCAATGATTGACTTGTCATTTTTTGCTTTTGTTTGAACATTTATTGCTTTTTATTTTGATTTTACTTTACAAATCTGTACAAAAGTTGTATAGTAGAAGTGAAAAATATAGGTTATCATGGGGAGTTTATCCCACTTTAACTAAAAGGAGGTATGCATTAATTTATTAACGATTATTAATAGGCATAGGCAAAATAAAGACAAATAAGGAGTTGATAATTATGAATTTAAAAACACTGAAACGGGCGCTAGGTAGTACAGTGTCTGCTGTGATGCTTGCTACAGGAATACCCTTTGTTCCTGTTGCAAATGCAGCCGATCAGCAGACAAGAGGCAATATCGGTGGATATGACTACGAAATGTGGAACCAGAACGGACAGGGACAGGCTTCTATGAATCCTGGTGCAGGTTCTTTTACATGCTCATGGAGCAATATTGAGAACTTCCTCGCTCGAATGGGAAAAAACTATGACAGCAAGAAACAGAACTACAAAAATATAGGCAAGAATATAGTTCTAACGTATGATGTTGAATACACACCAAGAGGTAACTCTTATATGTGTGTATATGGCTGGACAAGAAGTCCTCTTATGGAGTATTACATTGTTGAAGGATGGGGCGATTGGAGACCACCCGGAGACGGCGCTGAGAGAAAGGGTACTGTAACTCTTAACGGTAATACATATGACATTGCAAAGACAATGCGTTACAATCAGCCTTCACTTGATGGAACGGCTACATTCCCACAGTACTGGAGCATTCGTCAGCAGAGTGGTTCTGGTAATAATAAGACAAACTACATGAAGGGCACAATAGATGTATCCAAGCACTTTGATGCATGGTCAAAGGCAGGTCTGGATATGTCAGGTACTCTCTACGAAGTATCTCTCAATATCGAGGGCTACAGATCTAATGGTTCTGCCAACGTTAAAAGCGTTAGGGTTTACGAGAACTATGATGGCGATGAAGATGACACTACAACAACTGAAGTTGGCGGTACTACTGCAACTCCGGAGAAAGATTCAGATGGATACTGGTATCACAGTACATTCGAGAGTTCATCGGATGGCTGGACAGGTAGAGGCGCTGCAACTGTTGAGACAAGCAGCACAGTCAAGTATTCAGGCAGCAAGTCACTTTATGTAAGCGGCAGAACAAATTCTTGGAACGGTGCAAGCCTTGAGCTTAGCAGCGCATTCAAGGCTGGAGAGACTTATAGTTTCTCAACAAATGCTTGTTATACAAGTGGTTCAGCATCTACCCAGGAGTTCAAGCTTTCACTTCAGTATTCAGACGGATCAACAACAAAGTATGATCAGGTAGCTATCGCTTCAGCTCCTAAGGGTGAGTGGGTACAGCTTGCAAATAAGAGCTATACCATTCCGGAAGGTGCAACTGATCTTCAGCTTTATGTAGAAACAACAGATGAAGATGAATATGTTGATTTCTTTATCGATGAGGCTATTGGAGCTCCATCAGGTACAAGCATAGATGGTGCAGGACAGCCTGATCTCCCAAGCGGCGGACAGACTTCATCTGGTGGACAGACATCTACTACACTACATCTTGGCGATATCAACTATGACGGTGTTATCAACTCCTTAGACGTTGTTGAAGCAAGAATAGGTCTACTTGCTGGTGGCTTCAGCAATTCAGATGCTCAGAAGGCTGCTGATGTTGACCAGAGCAAGGAATTCGACGTAACAGACCTCGTTCTTCTCCAGGAATTCATCCTCAAGAAGATCACAGAGTTCCCCGTAAACAAGCCTGCAGTTACCACACTTGATCCTTCATTGTATGAAGGTAAGTTCAGTGGTCTTTCACTCGCAGAAAGCTTTAAGAAGGCAACCGAGAATAATCCGCTTTACACTCAGCG